>NZ_JADEWG010000009.1 GCF_015207735.1 [Phormidium] sp. LEGE 05292 | reverse complement strand
CTACTGAAAAATGCGTTTTTGTTCTATTCTAAGTTGGTAGTTTATGTAAATATAAACTATTATTTTGGCTCAACCTATTTCTAGTTTTGATTTTTGTGTTTGCTGCTTTATCGCTTTTGATAGAGCCATGATTGGGAAATAATTAATACTATTAAATCAAGCAATTAATTTAGTAAATCGGTAAACTTTATGAACGACCCAAATCAAGCTTACGGTGGTAATCTTTTTGAGGAAAATGAGAATAATGGATGGGCGGGAGGTTCTGGATATGATTTAGCTCCATCTTCCCACAATTGGGGTGTTGAAAGTACCGCATATCATACGGAGCATATTACCAATGCTTATGCTGAAAATCCTTACGAAATTAATGTTTTCGACACCCCTTACACTGAGACATTTTCCCATCCTAATCCTACTCATGATTACTCTAGCAATTCAGGTTTTTAATTAGAGTAACCACTCTTAAATTCTTCTCTTCCCTAACCCTTACACCCCATCCCCTAACCCCTTCTTCTTGATTGCCGTTTCTCCTTAAAGAAACGGTATTTTTTTGTTGGAAATCACTATCACTATTGACGTAGATATTTTTCTATCTCAAGTTAGTACAGATTACTGAATGATTAATTTAAAAATAATTATTATCAGCTTTTGATTAGCTTTTTATGAAATGCTTTCGCTTTGTCATTTTGGCATTGTTCTCTTCCTGTTTGGTGATATTTACCACAGCGAACTTGCCAATTATGTCACAACAAAAACTCAATACAGAATTTAATTTACCAATGAGATTAGCTGCATTTGATTCAACTAATGCAACTCAAGCATTGCTACCAGATTGGCAGAGAATATCCTTTGGTTCCTTGCCTCCAATTCAAGAAAGCGGTACTTTCACTTTTGCTGGAAAAACACGCACTTGGAAGGTAGGACAAACACCAGACCAATATTTGACATTAGCAGATATTCAAACTGCTCTCAAACCTGATTTGTTGAATTTGGCTAATATTGTCAAGGGCTTGGACTTAAAAACAATCGCTATCAACAGCTTTCCCTTACTAGGTGAACAAACTCTGAAGCATTTGGTTGATATCGTGCCTTCTTTAGGTAACTTTTCTGCAAATCAAGTACCTCCAATTGCGGCATTACTGCAAAACCAAGGACTGATTGTAGATAGTAATTCTACCCTTGCTGATTTATTAACTCAAAACCCAACTTTAGGGGAGTTAAAATTAAATGAAATTGATTTGTCAGCATATACAATTGGTGACATTCCCCAAGTTGAATCTGTGCAGTTAGGTCAATTTCAAGGTTGGTCAGATACCCTGATTGCTGATGTACCTGCCCTAAATGCTCTGCCATTATCTGAATTTCCTCTTCCCTTAACCCAGTTAGGTCAGGTGTTTGCCCGGATAGATTTTATTTGGGGTAAAGCCGAACAGAAGCGGTGGCGTACTATCTCAGGTTCGGATGTAGCTGGTTTTTCCGTTCCTTGTCAGGGTCAAGATTGTCCCTACATTGAACTTGATGATTTGGAAAACTCTGGAAGAACTGTACGTGGTGAATTTGAAGGTCGTTCTTGGATATCGGGTAAATATCAACAAGTAGAAGGCGGCTGGGGTTGCTTGAAGTTTGTTAATGGTGGTCAAGAACCTACAGGACGATTGCCTTTCGGTAGTGCTTTTAAGGTAGTGGTCATGGAACCAGATGAAACAACTGATACGGTTGATACTGCATTGTACTTCCGCTTTCAGAACTTCTGCGGTGCCACGCCTTATTTTATTGGCCCAGTTCCCTTCCTTACCTATCGGGTGAACGCACCAATATTTATTGGCACTTTGGATAGCCAGCAGATGAGGGCAACTTCTGTCCCACAAACTAGCACTACCTCTGAGGCATTGGCTACATCTTCACCCCCGGTGGTAACTCCTGATGAACCCTGCCCTACGGTTGCTAATTCTCCTGCTGGTGTTAATGTAGCTGCACTCAAAAGTGCCATTGCTTCTGTAGAAAGTAGCGGTCAACCTGATGCTATTGGCCCTTATGTGTGTGCTGATGGGGGACGTAACTGCGGACGTGCTTTGGGTAAGTACCAAGATATGAGTTACAACCCTTATGCAGTACAGGCAATAGTTAATAAACCAGGTGGTCAAGCATGGTTGAATCAGCTTAATTCGGGCGCGACTATTACACCAGCAGAGCTATTTCAGTTTTACCCTCCAGCTGACCAAGAAGCGGCGATGAAAGCTGCTTTACTCAACAAAATTACACGCACTACCTCTGAAATTGACCCTACCACTGGGCTACCTTTTGCGGGCGAACGTTTGATTGAAAGGATAGCTCAAAAGCATTTCGGCGGCGATGCTTCTTTAGTTGATGGGCAAGCAACTGATGTTTTCGGGCGATTGAGTTTAAAAAGTTACGGTTTAGATGTTTTGAGACGCTATAAAGAACGAGCTAATTTATGCAAATCTTGAACGATAAAATCATTGCTTCACCTAAATTGGTGCGGTTGGTGCAAATATTCCATTTCAGTTTAGCGATTTTCTTGCTTATTGGTACTTTACTGCTTAACGGTTGTAGCAGTAATTCAGTAGCAGCAGTTCCTTTAAATTGGAAAACAATTGATTCTGTACCATCTGGTTTATGGCAATTAGCAGTTTCCCAAAATACTTCTGCTACACCTGACCATTTGCACAATGTACTAGCAGCTTCTATTCCGACTAAGGATAATGGATATTTGCACATCTTCAACTTTAATCATCCGCAAACTTGCGGTAAAATTGGTTGTTTATATGTGGCTTATTTGGCTAAAAAACGATCGTATCAGCAAGTATTAAGTACTTACTTGCAACCTAACCTGCCTCCACAAGATTCTTTGATTAGTATTAGCCCCGATATTTCTGCCACTGCTTTACCTTGCTTAGAAATCAAGCAAGTTAAGCAGCAGTCTTTAGTAACTTTAACTTACTGCTTTAATGGCAGCTCATTTCAACCAATAAAAAGTATTCGCAATCAACTATCTAAATCATGATTAATGATCGCTTAGGACAGCTAACACCTCAAAAAACAGTGGCAACTAAACCTGCTTCTGGCTATCAATCGAGCTTTGATTTTTCGGGATTATTCAAAAGTTTTGCTAACCCCCAAGGGCTAGGAATGATAGGTGCTTTGGTATTGATTATTCTTCTAACTCAACTAGCTGGCAAAAGGAAAGGAAAAATTTCGACTGGACGAGTAGTGGGAGTAGCAGAAAAGTTGGCAGCTACTAACCTGGCGCTCAAACAAATCCGTAAACGTCAGCACAATCAAGTTTGCTTTTGGTGTGGTTCTCCTCGTTATTGGTGGTCGGGTAAATTTCAAGGAATGGCAGCTAGAATTCAAACTTTTTTAGGTGTTTCTCCTACGGTTTGGATTCCTCATGCCGAACGTTCTATTTTAGTTTTGGGTGCGCCCGGAAGTGGTAAAACTTACGGTTCTATTGATAGGATGGCCGAAAGTTGTATGGTACAAGGTTTCCCTTTAATTATCTACGATAAGAAGGGTAGCCAGATGCAATTGTTAGCACCAATGGCTGCCAGGTATGGGTATGATGTGCGGATTTTCGCCCCTGGAGAGCCTTATTCTGAAGTCATCAATCCTTTGGATTTTATGAGAAATGAGGAGGATGCAGAAACCGCTACTCAAATTGCTCGGGTGATTAATGCTAATGCTAGTGGTAATAAAGGAGAAAATGACTTTTTTGCTAAAGCTGCCGATATGTTAGCTACGGCTTTGATTCAATTAGCTAAAAGCAGCGATTGTCCCGATTTGGGTACAGTTTATGGTTTGATTTCCACTGAGGGATTTATTAGTAAGTTAGCTACGGCAATTCAACATCACAAAGTTTCAGTTTGGGTGGCTTCTAGTTTTCGCCAATATCTTAAAGCCAAAGATAGCGAAAAAACGGTTGCTAGTATTGATACTACAACAGTTGGCATTTTTTCTGGGTTCATCAAACGGAATTTGCTATCTTCTTTTTTAGGAAAAACTACCGTTCCTATTAAGTTATCAGGCAAACAAATTTTAATTTTCAAGTTGGATGATGAGCGGCGAGATGCAGTTGGCCCTTTATTAGCTGCTGCTTTTCACATGACTGTTGTTAAAAATTTGGCTCAACCACGTTCTCAACCTCTGGGAATCTTTATTGATGAATTGCCTTCTATTTTCCTTTATGCTTTACCCCAATGGATTAATGAGTATCGCAGTAATGGTGCTTGTTTTGTTTTGGGCGTGCAAAGTTTAGAGCAGTTGGCTAATGCTTATGGTGAGAATTTAGCAGCTGCAATATCGAGTGCTTGCAGTACTAAAATTTTGTACAATCCTGCTAATTACTCGACTGCGGAAAAGTTTTCTCAATCTTACGGTCAAAAAGAATTGATTGTCAAAGAGCGCTCTATTACTCAGTCTAAGGAGGGTAGAAGCGTTACTTGGGCTGATAGATTGCAGACTATGCCTATTATTACCCCGGATGAAATTATGCGCTTTCCCCAAGGTAAGTGCGTGATTACTAATCCAGGTTACTCTTCTGGTGGTGAGGGGTCAATTCCTTATGCGTTGACTATTTCCATTCCTAAATCTGACCAAAAAAGGATTTCTGAATGTGAAAAACTTTGGCACGAACAAGTTTGTCCCAGGTTGATTGCTCGTTCTCAATTAATTGACCCCTCTCAATTGGATGAAGCGATGGATTTAAGGGAACAAATTGCTTCCCAGCTTTTGAGTGTATCAGCTTCTCAATCAACTCAGAAATTAGAAAATTCGGAAGTTACTTTGGAGTCGCCTTGGTAATGCTTAGATTAAAAGGTTTTTCTTGAAGCGATCGCTTACTTCATTCTCAACTAACTTGCAAAATTTTATTATCAGTAGTTCTCCAGCGTCGCGCAATTGCCATTAGTAATTCAGGAATTTCCTCTTCAGAGATTGCCTCAACTACATCTTCTAAGTTCTTAATCCCCATTGGCTCTCCTGCTACCAACGAGCAGAAGTATTTACGTGACCCAGGCGCAATCTGTTGCATCCCATTCAAAAGCTTGTCCAACATTTCATCTGTTACCCCTGTCTTGCCACGCCGAAACTGAGACACCAGACTCTCGCTAGCCCCTGCTACTTGAGCTATGGCTCTACCACCTATCCGATAACGTTTTAATGTCAGGTCAAAAGCTTCGTGGATCAACATTATTAATATTTGTAAAAAAAGTTAAATCGGAATTAAATACACTTTACTCTTGTTAAAGTTACCCCTGATAAAAGGAGACGGAAAGATGCAGATCGACTAATCCTTAGAGAAATACACAATCGTATTTCTTACCAAGATACCAGTAGACGAGTCTATTTAACTTTAACAAATTCTGTAGGTTTGCCAATACATATTTTTTGCTCTTAGAAGAACTTCAAGGTCGATGTCTGGCTTACCTAGCCTTTTAGCAATTTTCTTATTAAGTCCAAAACCGTGATGTATCATCAGCCCCCCCAATCCATTGCCCAAACTATTGAGTGGCTACACAACACTTTAGGCCGACCTGCACTTCCCGAATGTCCTTTGGAGTGCGAGCGAGACTGTGGCGTTCCAGGTGGTAAAGCTCCAGCTTCGCTGAATCAACATGGCAAAGCCAGTAAAGTTGCTTGGGCTGCTTACCAAACACAACTTCCCACCCCTGCCATCTTAAAACAATGGTTTGCTTTCACCCCTGGCATCGGCACCCTTGGTGGTGGCCCCAATCAGCAAGGTCACTATATTGGATTTGTAGACCTTGACCACAAGCAACAAGTTTTCCCTTCACTCGCTGCATTGGAAGCTCGACTCCAACAGTGGCTCAGCGACTACCCAATTTTGCAACAAGCACCAAGATTTCGCACGCCTAGTGGCGGATACCGAGTCATTCTGGCATTTACACAACAACCGGATTGGACTGCATTTAGCCTCGACCCTAATGGTGCCAGGATGGGGGAACTCTTAGCTAGAAACGGCGGACATACCTTGCTGCCACCCACTATTGGTACTAATGGCATCGCTTATAGTTGGGAATACTTTACTCCCTATCCACCTGTTGTCCATCACCCAGAACAAGTTGGCATTTACCCCACCCGTAAATCTCGTCCTACATTAGAAACTCCCCCTCTAGAAAAGATGGATTATGTTTCAGGTGCGATTCGCTTAGAGGATTTAATTTCACCTTCTGCTCAACAAACCTTACTCAACGGTGCAACCAAGGGTAATCGTTCTGATGCTATTAATGCTTTAGCTCAAGAATGCTACGGTTGGGAAGCATTTTGTCACCGTCACCGGATTCCTTATACAGGCACAACTACTGAATTAGTTCAATATGCCTGGGGTCAAATGGAAGATAGTACTGCTGACCCCGATAAATGGCAGCGGATTTTGAAAACCATTAACCCCGATACTTGCCAAACTGCTGCTGAATACAAAAGTGGTAATGAAGAAAGTTGCTGGAAAAAAATCTATCGCTTAGAACGGACAATCTTTACTAAGTTTTGTCCGCTAGAGATTCAAAATCGACTCAAAGCCGAATGGGGAATAAATAACACGCAATCCGAGAGTAGGCAACAACCAAACCCACCTCATTCTGATAAAAACGGTCATAATACTGAACCGAATATTAATCCCCAACAACTCAAAGAAGTTGCCCGCAATTTACTTTTACAAGAACCATCTCCGACAGATTTAGCATTAGAAATTGCGGCTTTAGAGCGGCAATATCGTCTGAAAAACTTTAGCTCCATCCTAGAAAAAACTCAACTCGAACTTGACCAAACTGATGACCTAACCGAACAATTCAAAATTGTCCACGAATTACTTGCTGCTGAAGCTTCTGATATTGATATTACTGAATTTATTGATGTTCCAGCCTTAGCTAATCCAATTCAACTAAAAGCTAAATCTTTATTGCTTCCCCAACATTGGTATTTGTTTAGCCTCCTTGCTGTTGTTTCCGGTTTACTAGGAGCTAAGGCATATTTAGAAATTGACCCCGGACTCAACTTCAAAGTCCCGCCTAATCTCTGGGTAGGATTGGTTCTCG
Organism: [Phormidium] sp. LEGE 05292; assembly: GCF_015207735.1. Taxonomy (GTDB): domain Bacteria; phylum Cyanobacteriota; class Cyanobacteriia; order Cyanobacteriales; family Aerosakkonemataceae; genus Floridanema. The sequence goes on along the minus strand of NZ_JADEWG010000009.1, from coordinate 85,088 downwards.
ACTCCGGTGATATGAAATCTACTATTACCTCTGATATTGTTGACCCTTTATTTTCCATCCAAGATGAAGCTCATGAAGCATTCCTACAAGCTGAACGGGATTACCAACGAGACAGTCAAATGTGGGAACTTCTCTCTAAAGATGAGAAAAAAGAGCGCTTGAACAACAACGAACTGTCTCCTACCCCTCCCCAACCAACTGATTATTTAACTACCGATTGGTCAAAAGAAGCCCTCATCGACCTGCTAGCAAAAAACAACCGGGGTCTTTTACTGCATAAAGAAGAATTTGCTGGCTTTTTCAAATCCCTGAATCAGTACCGTCAAGGCAAAGGGGATGATGCGGAATTTTTCCTTTCTCTTTATGACCAAAAACCTTACCGCTCTCATCGAGTTAGCAAAGGCACCCGTCACCTTTCTCGTCCTTCAGCTAGCATGATTGGCACGATTCAAGAAGCCGTACTCTACGAACAGTATGGCGATTTCTCCGATGCTAATGGTATGATGGCGCGATTCTTGTGGTTGCCTGCCTCTTCCCAACTAACACTTTACCCCCGCCACCGTCCCCAAATTCACTTTAAGGATGTCGTAGTTAACTTGTATCAACGTATCCTTAATTATCTACCCACCCCTACACCTGACGATAGCGCAGACGAATCAGAACGCAAACGACGCTGGCAGCAAAAGTTTACCCTCTCTCCAGAAGCTTTTGATTTGTACGTCAATGAGTGGTATGACTATTGCTCTGTTCTTGCCTATCAAACTCCCCAAAAAGGACTGAAGGCTGCTATTCGCAAACTGCAAGCGACAGCAGCACGGATTGCACTTAATTTACATTGCCTCAATGCTTTAGCTACTCCTGGGGAAATCCCTGCCGAGCAAATTTCTGCGACCACGATGCGAAAGGCGATCGCTTTAGCTACTTTTTGTCTGCAAAAAATCCAATTGCTCCACACCAAAGGCGCACCAGCTGTTCTTCCGGGACTAGCACCGGAGTATCTAGACATCATTGAACTATCCAAACGCTGCGGTCGCATTAAAGCTAAAACAGTGCAACGCTTTGGTTCGCCTTTACTACGCAAACTCTCTGCTGAAGAGATTCGTCGTCGCTTTCGATATTTGACCGAACGCGATTTGGGTACAACCTACAATTCTGGACGGTACTTGGAGTACGAATATGCTCCCGATTCACCAAGGTCCGATCGACCACCTTCTCCACCATCACCACCTGATGGTCGCAATGGTCGCAATGGTCGCAAACAGGGCGCAACTACTGAAACAACCACCAATCAAGGATTACAGCAGAAGGGCGCAGTAGTCGCAACAAATAGTGCCATATTCTCGCCTGCTTCTAATGAAGAAACTACGCTTTCCGAAACTGAATTATTAGATAATGCGACTGCGACCATTGCGACTAATAGCTGCGATGCCCATTTGGTAAGCAATACAGACGATAGCAATGATTGCGACTTAGTTGCGACCTTTGCGACTAATGCGACTAATGAAGATAATTCCCCTGTAACTAAAGACGAAGATGGTCGCAATGATTGCGACTTGGATGCGACTACTACTGCTACTGATGTTGAGTCTGTAAATCAGAATCCCTCCAAGCAGTCCACATCTTTTCCGAAGCAGGTAGTCCAGGCATCTTCTTCTCGCCAACGAAAAGTATTCCGTGTCGGACAAAAGTGCCGCTATAAAGGCTCGGATGTACTGATGGCAAATACTTGTCGCGGTAAGGAACTAGAAGTTTTAGAAATTCGCACTAATGCTGATGGTCAACCAGAAGCACGAGTCAAAGCAAAACAATGGGCTTGCGACTATTGGATTCCTTTCGCCTACTTGCAGAAAATACCTTGATGCCTAAGATGGATGGTAATAATTCCGGGTCATGAAATCATGAAACGGTATACAGTAAGCCCCTTAATCAAATTTATCGGGCTAACTTTGCTCAAGTAAACAGAGAGGAATTTCATGGAAAATACATTTTTTGACCAGGCGTTCCGAGACAGCGAAGGCAATATTGTTATAGCCCAACCCCCAAATTTACCAATTATTGTTTTTGCTGTAGCTAGTTTATTGCAGCTAATTTTACCTACAGGTCAAATTCATGTTGGACTAGATTTAATAGCTTTTGGCTCCTTATTTACTTGGGCATGGTTAGAATTATTTCAAGGTGTTAATTACTTTCGGAGAGCATTAGGTCTTTTGGTACTTGTTGGTTTGATTGCCTGGAAAATGCAATTAATAAACATCTTTTAACCCACAGCGAACTCAGTATACTTCCGGATCGTTGGCGCATGAAACGCCAAAACAATATCTTCTTTCGGTACACCCAACTCTAACAAATCATTAGCAATTCCTCCTTTAGTTCCATCATGTTGAATCCAAATCTTTTCATTTTTTATATCAACGTGCAAAACACAACCGCGCATTCTTTCATAGCCATCCCATCCGACATAATACAATAAATAATGATTCCTTTCCCGGTCAAAAATCGTCTCAATTTCTACCTCACCATAAGCAGGCTTATACTGAGCATATTCATTAATTATATTCTCAATATATTGACTGTATTTTCCTACTCTATCCATTGCACAATCTCCTCATTATCTGGATTGTAAACAATTAACTTTAATTGATAATCTTGTATAGCTAAACGACCGAATTCTAATTGAAAAAAAGTCCGATAAATTTCCAAAGGAACAGCTAAATATAAAATTCGTTCTGGGTCTTTTTGTTTAATAGCCAATCGATAACTCATTAATTGACCTAAAGCACTGTGAAATTCTGTAATTATAGAAGACCCTAAAAAACTTTTAATTTCTACAGCTATTTTCCGGCTTTCTTTAACCGCTGCAATTACTTTTTCTGCTCCTAAATCAACATACAAATCCACTCCCCCAAACGGAATGAAAAAAGGATCGTCAGTAACCGTCCAACCTTCTTTAATTAAACCAGTTTTCACGGCATCGTGAAATTTATCCTTGGCTGCCATACCTTCGATCCATAACCCAACTCATCCAAAAAATTCTGCATCTTGCTCTTATAGTACAGAACTTTTTCCTTGCGTTATTCTTGGCGCACGCACCCTAACAAGAATAACGATCAATAGTACCAGCGCCATCGAGGAAAGGAGCGAACGGTTTAGCCAGGACTGGTCTATATCACTTTTACCCGCTATGAGAGTCGCTAGGAGCTTTCCTAACGTTTAAGAGAGCCAAGGGTGTGGAGAAGTTTTGTTCTCACAATTAAAAATTCTTTGGTTTATGCGAAAGTTTTTAGTAGACGATAAAGATAGTGCGTAGGCAACACCATCTGTGACGAACGATATCCTGACTTGTTTACCTGACCCATCTAACTTAGCGTTAGTAACGCCTCTGCCTTTGACGAAGCACCCAGCAGAAGTGTATCTGGCTTCGTTGGGTGTGGGTTCGCGGCGCACCATGAGGGAAGCACTCAACGCGATCGCAACGCTATTAACCAATGGCAGTTGCGATGCTAGAACGCTCGATTGGGCAGCGTTGCGCTATCAACATACGGCGGCGGTACGAGCAGTATTGATGGAAAAGTACAGTCCAGCAATGGCAAATAAGATGCTATGTGCTTTGCGACGCACGTTAAAGGAAGCTCGTCGATTGGGATTGATGAGCGTGCAAGATTACGAGCAAGCTGCCGATGTGCAATCAGTTAAAGGAAAGCGATTGCTGCGCGGACGAGCGTTAAGTCCTGAAGAAATAGCAGCACTGATGAGTGCTTGTACTAACGACCCTACCCATCTGGGCATCCGAGATGCGGCGATGTTGGCAATTTTGATGGTGGGATTGCGGCGTAGCGAGGTGGTAAGTTTAGAGCTTTGTGATTTTAACTCTCGTGCGCGATCGCTGAAAGTGCGCGGCGCTAAGGGAGAAAAAGACCGAATTGTTTATTTACCAGTAGCAGGGTGTGCGGCAATTCAGGATTGGATTGCGGTTCGCGGTCTAGCACCAGGGGCGCTACTATATCCGTTAGATAAAGCAAAGCGGATGATTGTGAAACGGATGAGCGAACAAGGTATTACCGTGGCTTTGCAACGACGAGGAAAGAAAGCAGGAGTGGCGGCTTTTTCACCGCACGATTTGCGAAGAACATTTATTAGCGATTTGTTAGATGCGGGAGCAGATATTGTCACGGTATCTCAACTAGCAGGTCACTCTTCTCCTAGCGTTACGTCTAAATATGATAGGCGTGGGGAAGCAGCAAAACTGCGAGCTGTTGATTTACTTAATGTTCCGTATAAAGGTCGGTAAAACAAAACCAACCATTTCGGCTATTCAAGGTTAAACCATTGGTAACAAACAAGCTGAATATCTTCTTCCTTAATCATCTCTAATGGGTCTAATTCTTCTTCGTCAAGCTCGTAGTATTGGTCTTGTTCAACGAACAACTCATCTAGTTCAGAAACGAGGGCATTTAAGTCTTTGGATAAAACGTATTTCTCCCAGATTGCCTTAATGTCGCGCTCATAGATCCGAAGGTTAATTGTGGTAATCACTTTTAAAACCCGTTCTTTAGCTTCTTTATATATTGGTTCCTCTTGGCTTAAGCTAATTTGTGTTAAGGCGTGGTAAACTTTTTGTAAAAGCTTGGTCAATTGAGGCTTTAATTGCCTGCTAGTTCGTTGCTTTTTAAAGTAAGTCATCAAGTTACTTATAGCCTTATCCAGAACATCAAAAATGCTGTTATCAAATTTCACTGGTAGTAGCTGTTCAGGATGTGGGAAGTTCTCAGCTTTACACTTGAGCCAGTTGAAGATTTTGCGCTTGTCGCTGGTTAGTTTATTAGAGTCTATCGAAATCACACCATTTACACGGGGGTAAAAGTGCCAAAAGTGTTTATCTTTGGCACGAAACGCCAGAAAAATTCCTCCTGTTTCAAATTCAGGAATAGAGAGATAGCGCGTACTGTGAATACCGAGTGGAATTTCCTCAGCTGCTTCTTCCCCCTCTTGCTTGAAAAATTCCAATAAAGGCAAACGCATTTCATCAAGGGATACCAAATCGGCAGCTTGCTCAAGTTCCTCTAAAATTGCTTCTTTATCTGCATCGGTAATTGCTTTCTTAAGCCGATATAATTCTTCCAACGATTTCTCTGAAATAATTTCTCCTAAAACGCTAGCATCCAATCCTACTTCCTTATCAATCATGGCAATTCGTGCCTGCAATCGCGCCACTAGTCCCAGCAACGCCTCCAAACCTTCTTCTGGAAAGCAGTTATAAATAAACAGTTCCTCATAGTTAGTACCCAAACGGTCAATTCTACCAGCACGTTGAATCATTCGTACCGGGTTCCAGTGCAGGTCATAGTTAACTAAAACGCCTGCATCTTGTAAGTTTTGGCCCTCAGATAGAACGTCAGTGCAGATAAGAATGTCAATTTCCTGACTTAGGAGATTCTGCTGTTCGGATTCATTCTCACAGTTAGCTTTAGGTGCAAAGCGCTTAACTTTTTCCTCTCTTTGTTTACCAGGAGTTTCACCAGTGATTTTGTCAATTTTAGGCTGACGCTCGTTTATTGCCATCTTCTTCAACCAGTCTTCATCTAAGAGCAGTTGGTTGTACAGATAATCTGTTGTATCTTTGAAATAGCTGAAAACCAAAATTTTTTGACCTTTTAGTTCAGTAACTAGCAGTTGTTTGAATGTTGCTAGCTTGCGGTCGTAGTCGCGTCCTAATTCTACATCATTCTGAATTTTGTCTAGTTTATTCAAAATGCCATTAAGGATATTAAGATCTGATTGAATCTGCGAGCACAACTGGTCAATTTGGTAGTCGTTTGGGTCAATTTTATCCAAAGACTGAATCAACTGCTCTACTGAACTGCTCTCCTCTTCATCTATTTCAGCCGCAATAATTTTACGGAAATTATTACTGTCTAGCAATTTACCTTGTTGTAACAACATATAAAACTGCTCTTGAAAATTCCTTTGATTGCGGATGCTGTTTCTAAAGGCAATCACCGAACTTTCTAACCGCTTTAGATATAGCGACTTCATCAAGGCAACAAGAGCATCATTACACTTGACCTCATCTTCATCTTTCTTGGTTTTCCGCTGTTTAAAAGCTTTGATGTTGTATGGTGCTAGGTGCAATTGGTCAATTTGATTAGAAATTCCTACATAAAGTCCTTGAAAACTAGCTTCAAAATTATAGGTAAACTGCTTAAGAGAGCGTTTAGGAAACCGAATCTTTTGACCAGCAATGTAAATTTCTTCTCCTGCTAGCTGTCGCTTAATAACATCTTGACGAGAGCGCCTTACTATAGTTTGCAGCAGAAGTTCAGTAATTTCTGCTCCTCCTTTGGCTAAAGCTTTAAAGTAAGTTTTGAGATGGGGGATTCCCCACTCTCGGTAATATGTCTCCGTGTTACGTGCCAGCAAAAAAATTTGATGGTAAAGGTCATAAATGCTGGTATTAATAGGGGTGGCGGTTAATAGCAGTACTCGTTTATTACGCTGACCGCTGCCAATCAATTTTTGGAGATTTCGGTATCGGTTTGTTGCACTATTACGAAAGTTGTGGGATTCATCCACTACAATAATGTCATGCTTGTTGTAGCGACGAGTGTCAAAGGTTGTCCGGCTAATTTCTTCTTGGGAAATCACATCAGCTTTAATTCCAAATTCATCCAGCTTTTTCAGCCATACCAAATCCCGCAACTGGGCTGGGCATATCACCAGCGCACGAGGCACATAACCGGGACGCTTGTCCTTAATAAGGTAGTGGTCAAGTACCCGCAACCCTATATAAGTCTTACCCAAACCTACGGCATCTGCGACTATACAACCCCGGTGACGCTCCAATAACCTAACTGCTCGCTCGAACCCTTCCTGTTGGAAACTAGCCAGTTCTAGGCTGGTGCGAACGCTTCCTTCTGCTAAGGTATCTTCTTTGAATAGTTCATAAAGTGCTTTCAAAAATACCTGGTAGGGGGTGTAAGGTTTGCTGCCAAACTTAGAGGCATTTAGCGCATCAATTAGTTTGACTTTGTAGTTTTTATCAACACTTTTATCATTCCAAAATTTTTCAAACCAATTATGGCGAAGGTCTTGAGCAACGTATTTTGTTTTATTCAAGACGTTTAACTCGGTATTACCACTCAATCCAGCCGGAGTGAAATTGCTAGAGCCAATGATGCTGTAGTTGTCAAAAATGTAAGCTTTAGCGTGAAGAAACTGAATAGCATCACCAACGATTCCATAGAGTCTGATCTGGATATGGTCTTGCTGTAGATAGGCAATTAAACGGTCAATCTGCTGCTTGTATTTCAGCTTAAAATTTTCTGTTTCTAGTTGCTGCTGAATGTCGCGGCGGAAGTATCGGATTAGATCGATGCGATCGCTTTCTGCTGGTCGAATAGTTGGGTCGCGACCAATTAACAAGCGTAGGCTAGTTACTGTATTGAGTTCTTGTTCTAACCTCGCCCATGCTTCGATCCGAAAAAATCCAGTAGCGATATCTAGGTTTGTTTGACTTTCATCCAAAATCAGCGAGCGTAAAACATCTTCCAGCGTATGTTGATTATTATCTATGTAATCTGGGAGAGCCATAATTTACAAACCTTTATTTTTGAATTAGTTCAGCTACAAATACAGGACAATCCCCCAGAAAGCTACAGCAATAATTGTCCAGATTGCCATCAGGTTGAAGCTATTGGATATTAATCTTCAATAGCTTCTAGGATACGACCAACTAAGGGATCGATGCGCCAGTATTCCTGACCGTTTTTATTGCCTACAGGACTGGCAAAGTTGAGTATATCTGCCCATTTTAGAACTTTGTTAATTGTTTCAGGCTGGAGGTTATCGAGATAATCAACTAAATCATTAACTGATACTTTGCCATCAGGATAACATGATTCAAATTGGGCTAAAACTCGTAATACGTTCTGTTGTTCATACTGAAAAATTCCTAACTCTAACTCGGTTATATCGCGTGCCTCCTGGTAATCAGATAATGAATCTTCGATCTTTTCTAAATAAAGCTCCCAGTGATGTATATCAGCTTGGCAATTTTGATAGAAACGGTGCAGGAGCGTTGACCAATTTCCGGTCACGGCGGTAATTTTTTCTCGGCTATCTTTATCGCTGGGTAAATTACAATCTTGTAGCCATTGTCGTAGGGCTGCATCGTGCCAAGGTTTTAAATTCAAAGCGGTCAGTTTGTTAATAGAATTAAATTCTGTGTTAGTCTTGCTGATTAACTGCCACGCCTTTAGAGGGTCAGCAACAAAAACCACCCGCACGAAGGAATTTTTTGCTCTCAATCTGCCAAGTGCGTCAATGGCTTCATCAACCCAGTGCTGATTCCAAGGACAAGAAGCCGACACAAAAATGATTGTTAGACCTTCTTTTTGGCGATTACGAATTCGCTCTTTCAAGTTTTGAGAAAAATCATTTTTAGATAAAATGTCTTCCCAATAATAGGAGAAAAATTCCTGTTTCTTACTCAGAACTGATTTTAGATAAAGCTTCAAGTCATCAAGTCCAGCCGCTAGAGAACCAAATATAATGGAGGCTCCGTTTTCTGGAAGCAAAAGTTTTGCTTCTTGCTGGGCTGTTAAAGGACTTCGCCTAGAGTCGTCTTTTACACCAATAGCTGAACGAAATGTAGCAGGCTCGTATTCTATTGGTACTTCACGCGGTTGCAAAAGTGCTGCTTCAATTTCTTCTGGAGTTCCCATCAGTAGTAATACGTTGGGACTTCTCAACGTGAAACCACCAGTACTGGTGATCCGTAAAACGCCTAGTCCGACCATTTCTTCCAGCAGCACCTGAATTTCATCTGATGACAAGCCTCGGAAACCCTCATACCACCATGTCAGTACTTCATTGCGAATCCAAAACACGCTAAACCCATCCACCATGCCGTTTTCACTTTCTATAGAGCCATAGGCAATGGCGTAAGCGATCGCTTCATAGCGCCGATCCAGTTGCAGCGTCCACATAAAGCGATCGCGGATAGCTTTGCGGAGGTCTTGATTGTTATAAGCATCATCAACTTGTTGAGACGTAATTACGTAAGGTGGACTGCTTCTAGTATCAAAATTAACAACGTCAGGGTTGGTAACGTGCTTGAGCAATTGTTGACAATAAAGTTGGATTAGGCTGGGATAATAGTTAGTCTGCGAGAGAATTCGTGTTACCAAATCAAGAGATTCAAAGCGGTAGCCAATGCTGGCAAATGGGCGTTCAATTAAGGCTCTTGCTTCGCGCATTTCGCCATTATTTAGTAATGGGCCAATGCAAATGGGTTCTCCCAAGTGAGCTAAAGGATGGTTCTCTAGCTTAGTAGTCCGCTGGACGTTGTGTAAGCCAGCAAATACTACCTTAAAACGGCGATTTGTTCTGTCCATTAATCCTTTCAAACGAGCAGAACGAATAAACTCTCCCTTCTCATCATTGCCTTCTGTGCGTTTTTTGCCATCTGCTTCGAGAAATCTATCTGATTCATCTAACAATAGAAGGATACGGCGCTTTTCATCCTGCTCAAGCCAATTTTCGATTTGCTTTAACAGTTCCTCCGGCTTGAAACGGTTAGATTTAGTATCAGGAATAATTGCCAGACGCTTAAACTCAGTTGCCAGTAAATTCCAAATCTCATCAATATCTCTATCGTAACCAATTGCTTCAGCTTTTAGGTCTAGCCACAATGCAATTTTTCCTTCTTTTGGTGAGTGAAAATCGCGCTCAACAGAACGTAACAAGACCGTTTTACCTAGCTGCCTTCCCCCATAAATAAAACAAGACCCTGTAAGAGCAATAATTGAGTCTCTTTCTCGTTCGCGCCCATAAAACATTTCTGGGGGAACAAACCCGGAAGTGGTTGTATAAGGTTCTAAAAAAGTGAAGGGCAAAGTACACTCGAATAAGATAGGTAGTCGTGCGCCTCTTTCTCCACAGAGATAGAAGATGACAGCATCATCGATAACGACAAATCTGCGGCGACGATCTCGACACAATCGAGCAAGGTCTCTGCGTCTTTTTTCTGTCATCCGTCCAAAATGGAACACAAGAACTGGAGAACTATGAGAAGTATCGCCAATCGCATTGAGAATATCTTCTTCTGACGGTCTATCCCATACACAGAGGATACGGTAATGCCCTTTTGCCTCTGAACCAAAAGCAGGTACAGGACAACGCTTCTTGTCTTGAATTAGCTCGGTAATAAAGTCAATCCAGGTATAGTTACCAACTTTTTGAATAGCAAACTTTTCCTTGTTAAAACCAAGGCTACTAAGAATTGAACTCACATCTTTTTCAGTAATTGCTTGCTTCCTTCCCTTAACCGCAAACCAGGTATCGAGCATTTGAGATGCTTGTTTTGCCTGAGCACCTGGCACCTGTCGCATCTGTAATTGTCCAATATTATTACGCTGAGAAATTTCATTGATTAGCTCACGGCGCTTGTTAGGATTCCGGTCAGCAGATTCAAGTACATTTTCTATGGAAGTGTACTTTTCCTTAAAGAATTCTTTGAAGACATCTCTCCTATTTTCGGGTTCGGGTATTTGTCGTCCTTGCTGCACCATATCTATATATTCATTTGCAGTCAGGACATCACCTTTATCTAATAAACTGCTGATTCGAGCATAAGCAGGATGTTTTTCCCCTATTTCCTGAATTAATTTTTTTCTAGTTTCATCGATTTCTTTCAAGCGTTGGGCATTAATCGCATCACGGATAGCTTGTAGATGCGAAATATTTTCTAAAAATCTCAGAGTTTTTGCTCTACCACGTTCTATTCTTTCAATCTGCGAGGCATAATCTAATCGCTCAGTTTCTCTAAGCAAACCCAAAGCCACATTATCTTCTAGTAATTTTCTAGTGTCTTGAACTGCAATATTTAATTCTTCTCGACATTTCTGGATATCGATTTTTCGCTGCTGCTCAAGTTTATCAATATCAATGGACGGATCTGGGTAGGCTTGAAGATACTCAATAATTCGACCAGTAGCCTCGTGGTCTTTATTAGAACTCCGGGTCTGAAAAGCTTGTTCCCAATTCCAATAATTCTGATTAAAAAAATCAATAAATTGATTAAGAAATAAGTTTTTGTTTTTGATTTCTGGCTGCCAATCAGAGCTCATCGGTAGTAAAGGAATCTTGAGCAATTCTGCATGGAGGAGATATTTTAAACCAGGTTCTACTGTTGGTAAGATTGCATTGGGTTCAAAGAGACTGCAAATGTCTTCTACTGCTGTTCGGCAACGAGATATTCCCGCCTTTACCAATAAAGAAGCGTTTTTATCATCAACAGAATTTAGTTCTTGTAATACAACTTGGTGAAGACTTGCTAAATCTTTTTGCAATCGTTGAGCTTGATTATGAGTATAACTATTGCTCTTGTCCTGGCGTGATTCCTGAAGTTCAATCCACTGACGCACGAAATTAACTGCTTCACGAACTTGTTGGCGAATTCGACTTAGGGTTCTACCAGTAATAGCATCACTACTACCCCGTAAAAGACCCATTTCGCGCTGTGTACGCTTAACTTCTTCGTTAATCTGAGTTTCATTAGACAATCGCTCGACATATTGTTTTGCAATATCTAGCTTACTTAAATCATTCTGCCTAACAGGAAATAGCAGAGAATAAATAATTTGATTGGGCTTAAACCACTCAATCCAAACTAATTTAGCTGTTTCGTAATGTATATATAGAAGTTGAGCTTGAGACCACCAAGCTTCAACTTGCTGGCGTAAAGAAACTAAATCGGCTTCCCATGCTGTCTGACTTCTTACTGTTTTGATAGCTGTTGTATCTAAAGCAAAACCTTGGTTTCCATATTTGGCGATGATTTGGCAATATTCATAAAGTTGATTAAGACCTTCTCCCAATCGTAGTGAGTAGAGAATTTGCGAAGCATTAGTATTTGGCGCTAATAAAGCTGGGCGCAGTGCTGCGGTAGCTAAAAGCAAACTAACTGCTTGGTTCCACTCACTTTCTCCATCAACGAAACAATTATTAATTGGGTGAGCAAAAACATTCTTGAGAGTGTTGGCAATTTCCCCAATTCCAATGTCATAGCGCACATGACGACCCAAAATAACAGCCTGAATTATTACTGAGGGTAAGTGTGCCTGAAAATTAGGATATAGGGTTTCTAGGCAATCTGCTAAATGATATGCAAGGCTAAGTTTATTTTCCCCAATTAATTGCCAAATTCGGTGGCGAAGGGCTAGTGGGTATTCTTCGCTAATCTCACTGTTAACAGATACAGTTTTTTGTTGCTTTGCGTCGCTTGATGTTAACTGAGACTGGGGCTGTATGTCTTCCTCTATCTGTTCTTGGTGAAGGGTATTCTGGCTAGTTTCAAGTTTTGGTAACGACGAAGTTACAATTTCTTCCTGAGTCTTAGTTTGGGAAGTTGTGGTTAATGTTTTGCTAGGCTGAAAGTCTACCATAACTTGATTGCTAGATGGTGCAATCTCTGGTTCTACTTGTGTCAAAATTGGTTGTTTTATGATTTCTGGTTCCTGATTTAATGTTTCTAGTTTGGTACGATCGATCTGTCTTAGTACCCCATCACCATTTAAGGTTGAAAATGAAGGTAATTGTTGTGGAGATTCTTCTTGAATAATCAGTTTTCCTCTTACTGCTGCCATAGCTAAAGTTCTGCCAAATGATTTGGCTACAGCATCCTGAAGGTCTGCTAAACGCTCGTCGTCATCTTCTTCCCAGTCTGAAATTAGTGTCAGTAAATTTGAAAATGAATGATTGCCTTCAGCTAAACTTTGGGTATCTGGAGGTAAATCAGATGCCTGTGATTCCTGAATGGTTTGGTAGAGTTCGCGGGCTTTTGTCTGACACTCCAGTAATGGCTGAAAATCGCTCTCTGTGCGATGGGCGAGCGCCAAAATCTGCTCCAGAGCTTTCAAAGCTTGTGAGCGGAGTTGCTCAATTTTTGATTGCTTACTCTCCACCTCTACAACCGATTGCAGCAAAGATTCCAGAGTGCGAAGAGAAACAAGTTGAGCGGGTGTAGGAATGGGTGAGATCATCGACTTTTCAGCCACTATCACTACTCTATCTCGCAAGTCCACAAAATTTTTCTGGGCTTCCTCAAGTTTTAAAACCAAATCTTTGGATAGTGGAATACCAGGAGTTTGTAACTCAGAAGCCGCCGTTGAGAGTTTTATGCTTAGTTGAGAAAATACTTCTTCTAAAGCAGCAAGTTGTCCTAGTAAATCTGTTGAATTGCATTCCATAGTTTTAATTATTTTACTCAAGTTGATTTCTTTCTCATCAGTGGTGTCGTGGTCAGTTTTTCTATCAGAGAGATGATTTAGGTTTGTTTCTTTTTCATTGGCTTTGTTTCTTAAGGAATTCGATAAAATCAAAGGTTGTTTTGTAAAGGAATGAGCAATCTTTTGAGTAATAATTTGCTGCTCGATAGTTTTTGGAGGCTGACAATCGCGTAATTTACTTAAGGTTTTAGAGATAACTTGACGAATTCGTTCGCGGGTCAGATTAAAGTGCTGCCCAATTTCTGCTAAGGTCTTCTCACGTCCGTCGTCCAGACCATATCGCATCTCTAAAATTTGGCGTTCGCGAGGGCTGAGTATTTCTAAAAGACTTTCTAATTCTTCCTGCAACAGAGTTTTGATGATATGTTCTTCCGGTGTTTCTCCATCAAATTCAATCCAATCTCCTAATGTGGTGTCTTCTTCTCCACCAATCGGTGTATCTAAGGAAGTGATAGGCAGAGCATATTTAACGATAGCTTGTAGGTTTTCGTCTGTAATTTCCAAGTGAGCGGCGATTTCTATTTGTTTGGGACTACGACCCATTTCTTCAGAAAGCTGCTTGGTTGTTTTCTTAACTAAGGAAATTTTCTCCCAGAGATAAACGGGTAAGCGAATGGTGCGAGATTGGTTATCAAGTGCTCGTTTTATACCCTGCCTAATCCACCAAGTTGCATAGGTTGATAATTTATAACCTTTTGTGTAATCAAATTTTTCAACCGCTCGAATTAATCCCAAATTTCCTTCTTGGATCAAATCTAAGAGGTCAACTCCTCGATTTGTGTACTTCTTGGCAATTGAAACTACTAATCGCAGATTGGCTTCTATTAGCTTGTTTTTGGCATATCGACCACTAGCTAAGCGTTCGCGCAATGTTAATGGGGATATACCAGATGCTGACGCTAACTCTTCATCCTGGGGATTTCGCTGAAGCTGCTGTTGTAGTTGCTTTCTGAGAAGTTCTAACTCTTCTAACTTTGCGACTTGGCGAGCAAAAGCAATCTCTTGTGATGTCTTCAACAGCCTAATGCGACCGATTTCTTGCAAGTATAGGCGAACTGAATCCTTTGTTTCAAACTGTTTCTGGTATTCCCCAAACCTGAGTGCTTCGTACTGAATGCGGTGAAGTGTTTGGGGGTCAAGCTTCAGATCGGCAATTTTTTCTAATCGGTTCAAGTCACGATAACTAGGGTCAGCAATGTTAATTAGACACTTGTGAATACTGACCTTCAAATTCATTTGCTCATCAAAACTTTTGTGAGGACTGACGAGCATTAGCTGCCTGTAGTCTTTTGTGGCTAACAACAAAAAAAGGGAAGGGCGCTTACACAGACTGTTGGCGATCGCCCACATTCGATGAGTTACAGCACCAAGCGAAGTCCACTCTAATGGATATAGTTCAAACAGAAAAACCTGTAACTCTGCATCTCCTTGGTTAGCAATTAAGTAAACCTTATGAACAGCTTTTTGGCTTCGATTTGGCAGTTCCAAATCTTCAACATTCAAACTTAGGCAAGTGGCATTGTAGCCAAGCCTTTGAAATAGTGAGGCGACTTGTTCCGGGCTCTCTGTGTTGCGGATCTCATTTAGATGTAGTAATCGCTCAGGCATATTTTCCCCGGAGCGTTTTCAGTACATAGCTCACTCTCTGTCCCTCCAAACAAGACCGGAAAATCGTCGCTCCACTAAATACGCCACCGAAAATTTTCCTTTTCGCTCGCCTATCTCGTGCGAGTATTCCGTTTAATGCAGTCTAGGTTTTAAGTTCTCTCCTTTAAATAGATTACAATTTCTATATATAAGTTTGAGTCCGAAAAAACTCGGTATTTCACACAGTACCCACATTAAGAAGAACCGGAGAAACACTGATTTTTACACTCTTACTTTTGTAAATCGGTTGTTGTGCAATCTATTGGGCATTGAGCAGATCCAAATACCGTTGGAGAATTCCCAAAATAGCTAAACTGAACCGATTAGTTTAGCAATAAAACTCTTGTGGCTAGCCATCCTGAAGCGCTGAACGATTTGAAAATATGCCATGAAGCAAGAAGCAATGGTAATCTGCAATCATCAGGTGATCGCCATAGCGATCGGGCTGACTGCTAGCGCAAGAGTGTTCCCCTCTCAAGAAAAACTAGTTAATGGTCGTATTCAATCAAAAGAGGCCCTTCCGGGATAAATCGAGATGAATAATGAGATTTTTTATGTAAGCCTTTAAAAGAAGCAATTTCAATAGGTTTCTCCAAAGATTCTAATTCTTGCACTTCCCAAAATACAGCCCAGGTTGGCTTATCAGTTAAAGTAGAAGGCGGGCGAAACTTTTTATTTCCCGGATACCGACCATTACGAGAAGGGACATGACCGATATAAACACCATGCCACGATGCTTGCGTGTGTAGAGGTTGGTCGGCTGTGGAATCGCTGGCATAAATAAATACTTCTACTGATTGCGATTTCCGTAATTCATCGATTTGACGAAACACTTCAAAAGCCATACTACCAAAAGCAAGTTTAACTATTTCATTATTTGGCTCGTTGCTAAGTTGAGCGAGCGCTTCTTGTCCCGAAATCAGGTGGATTTCTGGAACGGGTGCGAGAATTGCAAAACTATTGGTTGTAGTCATAAATTCATATTATTTGTCATATTTAACTATGGGATGTGTTATACCTTTCTCCAGTTTCCTTATCAGAAGAGTTCGAGAAGGATATTACATTAAATTTATTATTAAGCAGAAAGCTAAGTTTGAGAACTAGATTCCTGTTGCTGCGTAGCAAAACGTTGTGCCCTTCTTTTATAAAAAGCAGCCATTGGACTATTTTGAAACTCGGCATCTAAGCGAGCATCAAGTTCATCTAAACCAGCAATTAAAGTATCCCAACGCTGGCAGATTTCTTGTAAATTAGCAATATGACGCGCTCTGGTTTGGGCATCAGGAATTTTAGGTTGATTACTCATGGCAATTCAAAATCTCTCCTAATTTCTCTAATTGTAGCTTCTGTAGCAGCAAGTATTGCTTCAGCTTCATCAATGGACTTGGTTAGTAACTCCAGTGTATCGCGAGAGGCAGCAGGTTGCGACTCATAAATCCGACGAAGTGTAATATAAAAACGGGAATAGTATGTATCTGTTCGTTCCTTAGCATTTTGAAGGAAGGTAAAGTAATCAATTGTTTCATTAGTTTCACCAAAATGTTGTTCAATTAAAAATTCAGTGGCAGTCAACTCATTAAGACGTTCTAATAACTGTCGTTGTAAAGCTAGGACAGTTGTAATAATTTCTTCAGGTAATCTCGCCATTGCTGCAATTGAAATCTAGGGTTAATTGTACCATTTATACAGCAAATTATTATATCCTAATTGTCTAAGAAATATTGCCTAAATACTGCTTGTAAATATCGCCTGACGGCGAAAGAATAATGATGTTTACAAAGCAAGTTATGACTACAACTATTGACACCAACAAACTGCTTGAAGAAGCAACAGAAATCCCAGCCCCAAATCTCACTCTTAATTCTGTTAACTTAGTGGGAAGAGCAGGTACTCAACCGGAAGTAAAATACTTTGAATCAGGTAGTATCAAGACAACAATTTCAATGGCAGTACGCCGACCTAGTAAAAACAGTAATCCCGACTGGTTCACCATAGAATTGTGGAACAAAGCAGCAGAAATTGCAGCTAATTATCTGCGTAAAGGTGATTTATTTGGCATTAGTGGCTATCTAAAAATAGAAACTTGGATAGACGAACACAATGATTGCTCTCGTTCCAAACCAGTAATTAAAGCCGATAAAATCTACTTACTTGGTGGCAAGCACGCAGATAACGCTTCAGACAATGATGCCTTTTAATACTTGATTACCCGGAATTTATTTAACCATGAATAACTGCACTTTAGCATTGACAATCAGCGAATTACCAGAAGTTCGTTATACGGCTAATGGTGATAAAACTGGACAAAGCGTTGGCGAATTTTACAGTCCGCACCATCATGAAAAATCCCAACCTTCACCGCCATCAGAGATTAAAATAATTACCTGGGGGGAGAGTTTGACAGAGCAATTGTATAATCTAGAAATTGGCAGACAATACATTATCAGCGGACGACTTTCAACTAATACTGTTGAACGTGCCGAAGGATTTAAAGAAAAAAGGGTAGAGTTAATAGCTGAACGCATTTTCGGCGTTTAGTCGCTACCCAATTAATGTAGAAGTTGCCTCACGGCAGTAGTGTGCGAACAATTCGCGCACTACTATTAATTATGAGTAGGTTTTTTGCTAATGTTGGGGAAAAAGATTATATAAATATCACCCAAAAAACAACTATTTGGGATTTTCTAGAAGAATATCTCAAACCTAGCGGATGGGTGGTATCTTTAGCACGTCGCTCTAAAATAATTCCCAATGCTCCATTGTTGATTGACTGCGGTGCAATCAGTTACAGAAAAGCAGAAATTCCTTACATCAGAGGCGAACAAGTTAACCCATCTTGGGTAATCAATCAAGCTAAATTAATTGCTAATGCTGGTGATACTATCTGCGCTCCCGACCATTTATTATTACCGGGAAGCAATTTAAAATTCCGCCGAAAATTCAATCAAGAAAATGCAGTTAACTTTCTGGAATTAGCAAAACAAGAATTAGCATCAGGCATTATTCCAATGGCAGTCTGTCACGGATTGTCAGTCGAAGAACGAATTGAATATGCACGATGGCTTTACAAAATAGGATATCGCTGCATTGGCATTGGTGGACTTGTACCGCTGGCATCTAATAGCAAATACTGTCAAACAGTGGTGAAAGAAATCAGAAAATCGCTACCTTCTGATTGTCAATTGCACGTTTTAGGATTGTCATCGCCTGCTTATGCTGCTACTTGGAATGAATTAGGAATCGATTCTTTTGATGGGAGAACTTATCAGTTAGAAGCCATTCAAGGCGAAATTTATGAAACAGTTGGTTGTACTATAAAACGCCATCGAGTTGCTCGAATAGGTGAAGAAATTGCAGCGCCTTTGTGTTATTGTCCAGTATGCGTTCGCTTGCGAAAAGAAGGTTTAGATTCGCGTATATCAGGAACGAGATTATCAACATTAGCACTTATTGCTCATAACTTAGGACAATATATTGCGGCTCAACGTAATATGGTGACA
Organism: [Phormidium] sp. LEGE 05292; assembly: GCF_015207735.1. Lineage (GTDB taxonomy): Bacteria > Cyanobacteriota > Cyanobacteriia > Cyanobacteriales > Aerosakkonemataceae > Floridanema. The sequence continues at coordinate 66,655 of NZ_JADEWG010000009.1, read as the reverse complement.
AAACGCAGCATAACGTTGATTAGTTGCGTCAATGGTAAACAATCTTCAGCAGCACCTGCTGCCGAATTGTACAACAGTCCTTGGTGGAAAACAGCACTGCGATATGCAGAAATGACAGGTGCGAATTGGTATGCTCTTTCCGCTCGTCATGGTATCGTTCATCCTGACAGTATTTTAGAACCTTATGATGAAACGTTGAAAGGGAAACCTATTGCTGAACGTTGTCAGTGGTCAAAAATGGTTGTAGAACAATTGGCAGGAGTCGCTCATCCTAAAGGTGCTGAAATTGTATTTATTGGTGGGAAAAGATATCGAGAATTTGTGATTCCGCAGTTGCTATCACTACCTGGTAAACTCTACACAACTCGCGCACCACTAGCAGGTTTAGGAATTGGGTATCAAATGCAATGGTTGAAACAAAAAACACCCCAATATAAGCATTTGCAACTAACTCTTTTATAAACAAAAAATTCTAGGCTTTTTCATAATATTTCTGCCTAACGGCATCAGGAGGGAGAAATATTCAGCTAGGATTTTGTCTTCATGAATTCCAATTCAATCCCCAACTATGCTGCATTGATAAAAGCAAGTAAAGAGCATCTCCATCCCCCAGATTGGTTGGCAACCGGGAAATCAATTTATTCTACTAAACATGGACTAGGAGAAGTTGTCGGAATTATTGGTAGTCAATTAGTCGCTAATTTCAGAAAAGAAAATCAACCAACTTCTTTGAACTGGGTATCAGCAATCGCATCTCAAGAATTAAGACAAGCTTCAGAATCAGCACAACCATTATTGGGTGCAGGCTTTGAAGAAATTGGTTTGGGATTAGCAGAAACTATTGCTTATACAGAAACGATTCCCCCTATTGATGGTACGCTGCATCCTATTCCAGATGATTTACCAATTGCGCTTTCTAATTCATTAAAAGCTGTAGGAATCGAGCAAATTTATTCCCATCAATTAGAATCATTACAAGCGATACGTCAGGGGAAAGATATCTGTATTTTGACACCAACAGCTAGTGGAAAAACTTGGTGTTTTAATATTCCGATTCTGGAATCTTGTCTTACAAGTAATGCTACTGCATTATATCTGTATCCGCTTAAAGCTTTGGCTGCTGACCAAATAAGCAAATTACGATCGCTAGTTGCCCTGTTACCATCCAATGCTACAGTCAAAGTTGGGATAATGACTGGCGATATATCCATGTTGGAACGCAAGCGCCTGTTCGTACCAGAACCTCCCCAGATTTTAGGAGTTAGTCCTGACCTACTACATTATCAGCTTTATGCGGTGAGAGCAAAAGATGGTGAGGGATTCCGTGCTTTCTTGCGACGGTTGCGCTACGTAGTTGTGGATGAATCTCACACATATCAAGCAGGATTTGCTGCTAACTTTGTTAACTTGATGCGACGACTGCGGCTGGCAGTGGATACTGTTGGTGGGAACTCCAGCCGCTTGCAATGGGTGTTTTCTTCAGCGACTATCGGCAATCCCAGTCAGATGGCACTGCGGTTTTCGGGACGGGAAGCGACTCCAGAACGGTTACAGTTGATTGAAAAGAATGGTGCTAAAAATGCCGGACGCACGATAGTTTGCCTCAAACCGAGCAGTACAGCTAATCCTGATGCTGCTAAAGTTATCTTGTATCTCCTACAGCAGGAATTATCTGGGATTTGCTTTTGCAATAACCGTTCGGCTGTGAAGAATCTGCTATCGCTTATCCAGCAGGAGGCGATGCGTCAGGGATGTCCGCATTTGGCAGAGGCGGTGGCGATATTCTACGGTTCCCTCAAAAACGAGCGTCGTCATGAGATTATTGAACAAGTAAAGGCAGGTCGCATTAAAGCCATTCTTTCAACTAGCAGCTTAGAAGCAGGCATTGATTTACCTTCTTTGGATTGGTGTTTAGTACGTGGGTGGCCTGGTTCTTTGATGTCCTTTCGTCAACGAATCGGTCGAGCAGGTCGAGGAAATAATCCCGGTTTGGTTATCTTCTTGCCTGTGGCTACCAATCCTCTTGATAACTATTACAGCACGAATCCCAATTTGTTACTACATGGTGCGGCGGAATCAAGTGAATTTAATCCAAATTATCCAGTATTATTGGGTAAACATTTGCTGGCAGCAGCAGTAGAAAGTGGCATTCCTTTGCATCGACTTGATGATTATTTTGGCGAGAAAGCAGGTGCGATTGCTTCGGCTTTAATGAGCCAAAATCAACTTTATGTTAGCCGTAATAGGCAACTTTGGGGACGTGGATATCCACATAAAGATATTAATTTACGCGGTCAGGCTGCGGCTACGATTAAGTTGATTGATAGCAGTACGGGAGAAGAGTTTGAGGAAACCAATCTTGATATTGCTTATCGAGAAGTGTTCCCTGGTGCAATTTATAGCAGTCAAAGTAGTGACGGTCAAATAGTTAAGTACAAATCCAGGGAATTAAATCTGGAACAACGCCGTGCTATCCTGATTCCTATTGAACCCAATTCTCCCACTTTCACGATTGCTGAAACCGAACAAGAAGTGAAATTAATTGAAGCTTTGGCGGAACCAAAAACAGTTAAGCTTTCTCTTCCAGATGGAGAACTGAAATTAACTTTGGGTTGGGGAGAAATCAAATCATTAGTGGCAGGATATAGGTTGTGTGTCAAACAATATGAACTAACTTGTACCCGCAATGGTTGTAGTTATTATCATCAACCATTATCTGGTAAGTTCTGTCCGGGTTGTGGCATTAAGCTTAAAAGGATTGAACTAGTGACAGTAGTTGATGAGGTAACTTTTGATGAACCATACTGTAGTCAATACAAAGCACCTATGGTTCAAGTACGAATTAATGCAGCAGGTGCTAGTATTATGGCACGAGAGGTGCAGCATTTGCAATCTAAAATTCAGCGAGAATTACCAGAAGTTCCCGCAGTTTATGCACCATTATGGACGGCATCTCCCACCAGAATTGCACTACATAGTATCGGACATCAAATTATCTTCGCTGTGCCATTGGTGATTCTGAGTTCGAGTTTGGATTTGAATTATTTGGTGACGGAATCAATAGAAACAGTTGGCTATTTTTATGATGCTGTAGCTGATGGTAATGGATGCAGCGAAGCAGTGTTTCACCAGTTGGAAAAGTTTGCTCAAAGTGCAGCATCTCTATCTCGTAATTGCAATTGTGAAGCTGGTTGTCCCAGATGTCTTTATCTACATTCTTGTCCGCAAGATAATGAATCTTTGAATAAGCAGATAGGGTTGAAACTGCTAGAGGCGATGTTTTGAGGAAATTTTAATTTCTCATAAAGCATAGCTTTTCCAGATTTGGGGAAAAGCTATGTTTTGTTATTCTTTAAGGGAATGTCCAGTGGCAGTAATGGCTTGTTTAATTGACTCCTCAGAAGCAACTGGTTTATTAGAATCGGGTGAATCTACTGTGACAGTTTTGGATTCTACATCTACTTCTACCTTGGCAGTTGGGTCTACTGTGGCAATAGCCTCAGTCAGTTTTTGTGCTTCTTGTGAATTGCTAAGAGTGGGAACGTTTAATTTCAAAGACATAGATAGATTTCAATTCCTTCCTAGTAACGAAAAGTTTTTCTTAACTTTAGAGATTGATTCGGAGTGTGGCATCTGTCATTGGGAATTAGTCGTATGGAAGAAGAAAAATTAAATTTTGACCATGATAATATAAGGGTTTAAACCTTATTTTTAGGAATTATGAGAGAGGTTTAAAGGATGGAAAGTATAATGCGAAATCTTAAGTTACCCTCTGGATTGGAGGATATGGAGGAAGCGAGTTAGTTGAAGGGGGGGGGAAATGCGATCGGGCTTTTGGAATACATACTCAATCAATGACCAGAAATAAGTGAAGAAGCCTGAAGAGAAAGCTTTGTCCATGCTGGCGGTGAAAAGTTCTATAAAGGTCATTCTGTAAGCCGAAATCATGTTCAATTGCCCAATCTTGTTCCATACAAGTTTCGTTACTATATTTACTTAATCGTTCTCGAACCAAATCAACGCAATTCATCATTTTCCCATCAATGACAAAACCAACCATTGCTGCAAAGTCATGACCTGGGCTATAGATGCCAGTGATAAATCGCATTATTCCATTTTTGATGTACTCTGTCGCTAAATACCTATCTGTTCCTGTGCTACTAATTCGTTTGCACTCTATACCAAAATAATCTTCCTGTGTTCCCCATCCATAAAACATCTTGAAATCAATAAACCCATCTGGTTTCAAGCTTTCTGTAGACGCTCTTGATGCTGGTTCATTAACAATTAGTGGTGGTCCAGCAATTCCGAGACGTTTCTTCGCAGCCCACATCTCGTTATGCAAAGCTCCTGCAATCGTGTCTTCATCCGAAGTAACGCTTATTTCGCCTGCTTGACAAACTTGCATCCAACCTTCCCTAATTAACAAAAGGACAGTAATTATAATGTCCTGTCTAAGAATAAGAGCAGGTTGACCAACAGCATTAGATTCATCCAATGGCAGCACGATTTACCCTCAAATGTTCAGACAAAATAAGGTCAGCATCATTTAGACCAGCAGAGCGGCTCCAATAGCGTTTCTGAGCAGGTTTTATGATGTAAATATCTTGGTTAGTATATATTCGCAAATCTCGGCGTGTATAAACTCGCTCGGCGATTTGTTTCGGCAACTGTTCAGCAATTCGATTCAGAATCGTTTTTAACTCTTGAACTTGAGTAGTCTGAACAATTTGCTCTCGTCCAGGTGCAGGTACGAAGCTAAACTTAACTACTTGTAAAGGTGATTTACTAACCTCTATAACATCAGCTACTAATACCCTTTGGCGCAAAGTTTGGAGAAAGGGTTGAATTACGCTAATGAGTTTTATGGCGTATAGCTCTAATTCAGAAATCTGGGGTCGTTGTAAGGCTGCTGATTCTTCTCGATTCATATACAAGTCAATGGTTATGCTGACAGCATCATTGACTAAAATTTGCTCTGTCTCATCTAAACCATAAAGACTAAATACAGCATCATCAAGCTTTTTCTTTACCTTTAAATGGGTAGGAGTATTATGATGCTCAATCAATCGCTTCTCCAAGTCAATGATTTGAGAAACAATATGTGCATTACTTTCAGTAGGAGAAGGAACAGGAAGACGCGCTATATCCTGCATCATCAGTGTCTTACGAGCGACTCCCCATGATGAGGCTGTCATAAACAAAAAATAACTTGTTAAGGAAGAGTTAATAATGCCATTTAGGTAGTGAGCCAAAGATTTAGAGTCTTCTGAAATTGAAAGCCCATAATAACTCTTCGGATACACAATATCTTCGCTACTAAAAGCCGAAAAAATCCCTGTTGATTCGACTTTCTCAGGGACTATAACTAACGGAGCTTTGTAGGTTTGATAGTCTCTTGGAGCTTCCAATCTGCTATATGGAAGAACATCTAATGTAGCTGCATCAATTCTATATTTTGGCATTACTCCCGAAGGGAGCCATTTTTTTTTCTTGAATGCTTGTGGTACTTCTTGACTACAATTACCCAGCTTGAATCCATTTCTAAAAGGCTTTTCTGCTACTTTTTCAATACTTTGAAATGATTCTCTTAATCTTTGAATTAGTGCTAAATCTCTAGCACCTCCCCATGTGGCAATTTTGAGCATATCGGCATCTGATGCCACACCGGAAACTGGCAACTTTTTAATATTTTCAGCCCCAATCTCTAGAATTCCATGTTTTCTATAATCTACAGAACGCTGTGGACAAACAAAATAACAAAAATCCCTCGCTTCTGAACGATATCCTTCTGCAATTAAAATAAGTGCCGGAGCTTCGGAATTAGGAAATAAGTTTTCTCTATACAGTTTGGACAAGTTGATAATTACTCTCGGCTTAAAGTGCATTAAAAGAGCTTCTTTTGCTTCTTTAGCTTCTGAGAAATTACTGAAAAACGCTCTCGCATGTAAAATTAGCCCAATTTGTGTATTTTCATTTGAAAAGTCACTAGCACGCCACAGAAATGCTTGATCGGGTGGATCGCCATAAGCTAAAGGATACCCTTTTGGATATCCTTGTTCAGGGCGTTTACGTTGGCAATATTTTGAAGCTGACTTCGTAAACTTCGATTTAGTCCAAGGAGGATTTCCTACAATTGCGTGAATTTTTTTATTGGCAAGAGCCTCTACACTGTTGAAGGCAGCTTTATCATCAAAAGCATCACAAGAGAATAGATTTCTCCCTATTAAAGGCTGAAATTTTAAGTTACTTAATAGGTGTTTGTATTGTTCTAATTCTCGATCAAGTTCTAAAGCTGTGAGATATAAACTAAATGCAGCAATCTGAACTGCTTGTGGTTCAATATCTACACCATATATTTGATTGTATAGAGTTTCACGAATAAGCTGTCGAGATGGTTCTTCTCCACTCACACAACGTTTTACTACTAATCTCCGAAGAGACTCAACTAAAAATAAACCTGAACCACATGCTAGATCTAAAATTTTGGCACCACCATCAAGTTTCTGAAAAACCTCATCCAGCACTAAATCAACTAAATTAACAGGTGTATAGTGTACGCTCGTTTCTTCGGCTGTTTTGGAGTCTTTGGAGTAGAGGAAGTTTTCATAGATTGAACTGATGAGTTCAACAGGAATCACTTTAAAATCATAAAAACGCCAAAGCCTTCCTTGACCTGTTTTGATATCTATCGTGCCACCTACTAAGTCTTTAATAGTTTCAAGATGTTTTGCTTTATAAGAATTCTGGAAACGACTTGAGGCTACTGGAAACATATCTCCATTGAATGTCACCTGTAGCCATTCAAACAGTCTGCTAGTGGCTGATGAGTCATCCAACAAATCGATAAAGCTATCTACGTTGAAGTGAGACTGGAAGAATTCTGCATCTAAAATGCCTCGATCCTGAAGATAAGCAACAAAGATAGATTGCATTAAAAGAGCATGAGCGACTTGAGATTCCAGCCCTTGTTCTCTGAGCTTCTTCTCAGCTTCTTGTAAGTCTTCTACTAAAACTCGATCGACTCGTTTCTTGCGATCGATCTGCCTTGCATTCTGCCATTTCCAAAATTCTCCAGATTCAATCTGAAGCCGACTAGCGTGTTCGTTGAGTTGCTTCAAGCTTGCTTCGGTATTTTCAAAAAGCTTAATTAAATTACGATTAGGATCGTCTTCTGTAGGCTCGGAGTAGCAGTTATACAGGCGCACATTTGTAGGTGTCACCACCCACAGCATCGGTGCTAAACCATGATTCCAAGACAGTTTGTGCAAACGTGCTAACTCTCTAGGATCGGGATCGGATCGATCTAGCTGAGTGAAATAAATGCAGGGCGATCCAGACAACTCAAATATAGCCGTAGCATTAATTTGATTTGGATCGATAACAGCGCTGTATTTAATCCGCTTCTCAAGCTGTTGATTATTATTACGGAGAGATTCAGCTTCTATCACACCTGAAGTAGGCACACCATTCCTGTAGAAGCCTGTTTCCTCCATCACACGCTGATATAGAATCTCTGTAGTAGATCTGGAAGACATCGCTAGTTAACCTCCCCAACGACAATCTTCTGATAGGTAGTGTCATTCAACGAAATTCCAGAACGCTTATCAAAATCTAATACATGATGTTTCTGCGCCTCTTTCCATAATTCAGCTATTACATCACCAACGGGCCCAACTTCCTGAATCACAACCTGTCCCTGGTTACTACCAGAAGCTTCTAAGACTATCAACCCAAAGTCCTTCAGATCTTCAATCAAATAAAGCTGTGAGTTAACGAAAACAAGGCTATGAGCAAAGAATGAGGGCTTATGCTCCTTCAGCTTCAAAAACTCAAGTACCTTACGGATTTCCTGAAGTGATAGTTTTTCCCGCAGCCGTTCGATCGTTTTTATTTCCAGAACTTGCTGCCAACTATATACAACTTTGGGGTGCTTGGGATTGCCAAACTTTTCAGGCACAACAAGCCCTGTCCGGTCTAGATAGCTTAATCTACCCGAACTTATCCCAGTTAGAGCTAGAGTTTCCTGACGAGTGAACCCACTAACCACAGCAATCCCCTCTATATCACTGCACATTAAGGATTATACTGCTATGTTTAAATTCTATTCAATAATTTAAACATCTATTTCAAAAAGGTCTGTACTTCACAACATCCTGCCATGACTCGTGAGAACACGGAGTTTTTCTGGAAAATCGCTTGTAAAAGGATAGCTCCCACTCCTTCCAATCTGCGTCATTCACCTACCACGGCAGCACCTCACCATTAGCGTGCCAAAAGGTGCCTGTATTCTCCAGGGTTAACTCGTCAATCCGAGCCAACAACCCCTTCACCGACTCTTCCGGCGTAATGCCACCAGATGTAAAATTGGTCATGCGAGTTTGCACTAAACCGGGATGCAGTATCGCCACTGCAATTCCACGTCCTTTGAGGTCGTGAGAGAGCGATTTGCCAGCCATTGACAATGCTACTTTTGACATCCGATAACCATAAGAACTACCAGAGGTATTGTCCCCTATTGAACCCATCCGACTCGTCATAATCACAATCTTAGAACCTGCATGGAGATTTGGTAGTAGTGCATGAGTAACTCGCAAGGTTCCTAAAGCATTTACCTCAAACTGTTCCCGAATGTTATCAAAATCCAACTCTTCTAATGTGACGCGCTTGATAATTCCCGCATTGTTAATCAACACATCAATCCTCGTATCACCCATGCGAGTGACTAAATCTGCAACCGAAGCATCAGAGGTGATATCAATTTCTTCTTCAACCTGCACCCCTAACTGTTTCAATTCTTCAGAAGCACTACGGCAAACAGCAATCACAACATCACCTCGTAGTTGCAATTGACGACAGTATTCATAACCAATTCCCCGATTAGCACCCGTGACTAAATAAGTTGCCATACTTCACTCCCTAAAACAACTTCTACTCTCTTTGAAATTGTAGTGTTTCCAAATACTAAAGAAGCTATGTTTTTTTGTTGCTCACGCACTGAGAGGAATTGATGATTTTGTTGATACTTTCGCATGGTTTATTTACTACATTTCGATCGACGCATCAATCCTACTAGACCAACTCAACATTATTTAGGATATGCCAAAGATTTGGATGAAAGAATTAGGGAACATCGGCTTGGTCGAGGTGCGAGGCTGTGTCAAGTAGCAAAAGAACGGGGAATAACTTTTAGATTAGCAGAAGTTTGGATTGGAGACCGTTCTTTAGAAAGAACACTCAAACGCCAGAAAAATAGCCGAAGATTTTGTCCAATTTGTCATCCCATCAATTCCAGTTTTGCTCCGGCTAACGCCATAAGAGGTGAGAATTAAAGGAGTAAAACTGATGGCTTTAACCCAAGCAGAATTAGATGCCTTTACCGGAACTGATAACATTTATCAGCATTCTTTGGGCAATATTTATTATACCGATGGAGTCAAGTATTTAACAACGCAAGGACAAGCATTTTGGTTACTAGATGCCATTGCTTCCTATCAAACCCCACAGCTACTTTGCCAACAAGATTTAGCCGAATTTCAACTTTGGCAATTAACAGTAGCACCAGATAAATCTGCTGTTCTCACTTGCCAATCAGATAGTAACAACGAACCAGTAGTTACCCAAAACATTCCTTATACAGACTTCCCATTAACTACTATCAAGTTGTTCTTAGCCGACCAAATCCTACTGTTGCCATCCGAGTATTAATTTCACAACACCACAGCAATGTACATCCCATTTCATCAAAAATATCGTCCCCAAACCTTTGCCGAATTAGTAGGTCAAAATGCAATTGCTACTACCTTAACTAATGCCATCAATAGCCAACAAATAGCACCTGCATATCTATTTACTGGTTCTAGAGGAACAGGAAAAACTTCTAGTGCTAGAATACTAGCTAAATCTCTCAACTGCCAAGCAAGCGAACAACCAACGGCAACACCATGCGGTAAATGTGAGATTTGTCAAAGCATAGCATCAGGGTCATGCTTAGATGTAATTGAAATTGATGCGGCTAGTCATACCGGAGTAGAAAATGTCCGAGAAATTATCTCTGCTAGCCAATTTACTCCCGCACAATGTCGCTATAAAGTATATGTGATTGATGAAGTTCATGGACTTTCTAGTGCGGCGATGAATGCTTTACTCAAAACACTAGAAGAACCTCCAAATGCAGTAGTATTTGTGTTAGCCACTACTGACCCGCAACGAGTTTTAGCTACAATCATTTCTCGCTGTCAACGATTCGATTTCCGACGCATAGAATTGACAGCAATGGTCAATCATCTGCGTTATATTGCTACAGCAGAAGATATCAATATTACAGATGAAGCATTAACATTAATTGGTCAAATCGCACAAGGAGGAATGCGAGATGCTGAAAGTTTGCTAGAACAATTAAGCTTACTATCAGGTGAAATTAGCAAAGAACAAATTTGGGAGTTAGTTGGTGCAGTACCAGAAGATGATTTATTGGCAATGCTGGAAGCAGTAATTAGCAATAACCCAGAAAAGTTAATTGACCGAAGTCGGCAATTAATAGAAAGCGGACGAGAACCTCTAACTATTTTACAAGATTTAGTTGGATTTTACCGCGATTTGTTAATTGCTAAAACTGCACCTAATCGGGAAGATTTAGCAGCTTGTACCGCAGCAACTTGGCAGCAGTTATGTGCAAATGCTTCTAGTTGGCAAGTAGCTGATATTTTAGCAGGTCAAGAATATCTGCGTGCTACAGAAGCACAACTGAAAAGTTCTAACTGTCCTCATTTATGGTTAGAAATCACGTTGGTTGGATTGTTGACAGTAGGGAATCAAAATCCTACTGTCAATCAGCAATCTTCGTCAACAGATATCTGGACGCAAACACTAAAACAATTGCCACTTAGTATCAAGGCATTGCTGCAACAGCATGGAAAATTAGTAGCATTAGAAGCGGGAACTGCTACTATCAAAATTAGTTCGGAAGCATTAAAGAATAAAGTTCCAGTTGCACGTTTGGAGTCAGCATTATCGCAAGCAGTTGGTACTAATACTCGTCTGCAATTAATCAGTTAATCTACGCTTCTTTATAACCACAATTCAGACTGAAGTAATTAGCTTCAGCCTAATTTCATTTAGCATTGGAGGAATAAAAAATATGTACGACCATCGTCAATTTTGTCAGTTAATTGGTAAAGAAATGATTGTCCAAGAAGAGGAACTTGATATCTTTTATACTGACAATACAGCAAAACATGAATGGTTCCCAACTGTTCAACTTAAACCATACAATCAACTGCGTCAGGTGATTCTAGATATCGAAACTACAGGTTTAGATGCTACAAAAGAACGAATTATTGCGATTGGTTGTCTTAGAGAATCATTGGATGTACAAATCTTTATGCACGCAGATGAAGCGTATTTATTGCAAGAGTTTTTAGCTTATTTAGAATCAGTCAATCCTGAAGTGTTGTTAACTTACAATGGCATGGCTTTTGATTTACCATTCATCATTACCAGGCTGAATTTGTTAAATATCAAACATCATTTCCAGCTTTCAACTTCTTCTCGTCAAATTCCCAGTGCTCAAACTTTTGGTACGCCGATTAAAGTTAATGAAGTCAGCTATAAAAATAGCAATCATGTAGATGTTTATATCTGCGTATTGCGCTGGGATTTTATTACCAAATCTTTGACTCCTTCTTATTCTCTAAAAAATGTGGTGCTAGAAATGGGATTGAGGAAAGAACGGAGATTAACTCTATCCTACAATCAAATTCAAGAATGTTGGCAGCAAGGAGAGGGAAGTCAAGGATGGTTAACTATTCAACAATATTTGCAATTTGATTTAGAGGATACTAAATTAATTGCCGAACAGTTAGTTCCTAGCTATTGGTATGAATCGTTGATTGTAGCGGGAATGAATTTGCAACAATTAGCACTGGCTGGTAATGCGACTAAATGGCAACGGGTATTACAATCGTTTTATCCTGATGTTAAACCAAAAGCTGACTTGAAGGTGAAATTTGTCGGCGGATTGGTAATTTCAGTACCGGGATTGTACCGTAATATTGTCAAAATTGATGTGTCGAGCCTCTACCCTTCAATAATGCTCAAATATGGCATTTGTTCGCAAAAAGATGACAAAAGAGTTGCTTTAGATATTCTGGATTACTTAACCAAAGAAAGGCTGAAACTTAAAGCTAAAGGGAAACTTGGTGACATGGTAGCTAAACAAGCTGACAGTGCGCTAAAAGTGTTAATCAATTCCTTATTTGGCTTTTATGGTACGGGTGGAGTTGGCTTTAATGATATGGCAGCAGCGGCATTGGTAACAGCTTATGGTAGGCGGATTCTTCAGCATATTATATCGGTACTCAAATCGGTTGATGCCATTCAAATTGAATCGGATACTGATGGGGTATTCTTTAGCCATCCCACACCCCAATTAGTTTGGCAAACGGTATCTGATGCGATGCCTTCTGGGATTAATATTGAGTTAGAAACAACAGCTTTAGCTATGTTTGTTCCCAGCAAAGGTGCTAAAAATTATATATTGTGGCATCATGATGGTAGTATAACAAAAAAAGGGATTTGGAAAAAACGCGATCGCTCTCGTTTAGAAAAGGAATTCCCAGTTAACTACCTGACTCATTTCATAGAATCAGAAACAGCAGCAGAAGCATATTATCAACAACTGGAAAAAGTGATTTTATCTGGTAAACTGCCACTAGAAGAAATCCAAATTACTCGCAAGATTAGAGCTAATGAAAAAGTTTTGTTAGCTTTAGGTAAACCAGGGGATATTGTCACATTTTACCAGGGGATGAATGGAGTAACAGCAGCCGGAGAATATGCGGTGAATTACTACCTGAATTTGATGGCAAAAAAACGAAATGAAATTAGAACAGTTTTGGATGCTGACAAGGAAAGAAATTACACCCAACTGTCATTATTTTAATCTGGTTTACGAGTTAATTGTTCGATATCTTCTAGAGTTTGCAATACTAAACGTTTAGCTTGCAATCGCCATCCCCATTTTTGCACGGCGATGGCGATTGCAGCACCTGCAATAGTGGCAATATAATCAAGAGGTTGGGAGAGAGAAATACCAAATAGTAATCCCAAGCCTGCTATACCCCAGAATGGTAAAGCTACAGTCTGACGTTGTTTTTCTACCAGTTGACTCAAAAAATCTGTTGGCATTTCAGCAAGTAATGCTTCTTTGACTTGCTTTTGTTCAGTTGGGGTGACAGATAAGCCAATTTTTTGGCGGAGTTTTTCAATTTTTCGAGCATCGGTACTGTACTGAATCAATTCATCTTCTGCCATTAAAATTAAACGTTCGTATTGTGCCATATTCTACTCATTTGTAGGTTACAAGCTTTTAGCTTACGACTTTTTGGTACAGCTATCAACATCATCAAACATTTCGCTAACGCGAATAAATAAGTGAATGAACACTTAGGGAATGTTTCAATTGAAAATTTGAAGTTACTAGAAGAAGAAGCATTACTGGTTGCTCCTCATTCTAACTATTTCTATCCCATATCCAGATGGGTTGCGGAAATAATGGTAAACAAGGCAAATATCCAGCCAAATGCAACTGTATTAGAACCGAGTGCTGGTGCTGGTATCCTCTGCGAGTACATCCAAAAATGTAGTTCAAACTTGCATTGTGTAGAACAATTTTACCTCAATCAGCTAATCCTTACGCTCAAAGGATATTTAGTAGTTTGGGATGACTTCTTAACTTATTATCCCAGCAAGCTTTATTCAAGAATTATTGCCAATCCCCCATTTCCAGCACAGGAATTGCACATTACCCATGCTTATTATCACTGTTTAGCTCCAAGTGGACGACTGGTATTTTTGATGAGCAATGCTGCATTTGAAGCGAAACAGGGATATTACCAAAAGTTTAGGAAATGGTTTGAATTGGTAGGAGGAATCAGTATTCGGATGCCAGAAGAATTGTACGTAACAGCATCAAAAGGAAGTGATGTTAAATGTTATTTGGCAATCATCGATAAAATCGAACCCCATCCCTTACATCAAATTTATCGCATTAGAGAAGCACGTCCACCAAGAGGGTATTTTCTATGCCAGTAATCGTTTTATATGGAGAAGATGAATTTGCTACTTCCCTGGAAATTAACCAACTGCGGTCTAGCATTTGTCATCCCAACTGGTTAAACTTTAACTACACCAAAATCCCTCCTAGTCCCGAAGCATTAATGACAGGAATCACCATTGTTATGACTCGTCCTTGGGGTGAAGGAGGTCGTTTAGTTTGGTTACAAGATAATCGAGGAGAATGTAGTGAAAATCAACTGCAAGCTTGGTCAAATTGCCTGAAGAATTTATCTGCAACTAATACTCTATTACTGACTAGTAAAACCAAGCCAGATAGCAGGCTTAAATCAACCAAATTATTGCAGAAGTATGCCCAATTTAAAGAGTATCCTATCATTCCCATCTGGGCAACCGAACAACTAGCACAAAACGTGCAGAGAATAGCATCATCACTCAACATTAATCTTAGTTCTCAAGCAATTGAAGCATTAGTAGCAGCCGTAGGAAACGATACTCGATTATTGCACTCGGAATTACAAAAGTTAAGCCTTTATGTAGGTGATAGAACAATTGAAATAGAAGATGTCTTAACCTTGGTTTCTGCTAATACTAGTAGCAGTCTCAAATTGGCTAGCTTTATTCTGCAAAGAAATCTACCAGCTGCACTTAGTTGCGTGAATGATTTGCTCAATAGTAACGAACCTGGTTTGAGAATAGTTGCTACGCTGGTAACTCAATTTCGCACTTGGTTATGGGTGAAGCTGATGACACAACAAGGTGCATCTAACCAGTTGATTGCATCCGAAGCAGAAATCGGGAATCCTAATCGCATTTATTACCTGAAACAGGAAACTCAAAATTGCACAATCGAGCAATTAAAAGATGCTTTATCGGGTCTTTTAGAGTTAGAAATCATGCTCAAAAGCGGTCAGGATGCGCGAAATTCGCTCAGCTTTCAAATCCAGAAAATATGCAAGATTTAGGAGGATTGAATGAGTCACATCACTTACTTTCTGCCACCTTATCCCACCTCTCCGAAAGCGAAATTACTCTCAGCTATTGAGTATTTAGAATCGGAAGAATGTGGCGGAGAAATTCTGTTGTTATTAGCTGCCATTGCTGAGAGTACGATTTGGAGTGAGGAGTGCTATCAAAGATTTATTGATGTGGGAATGAGAGCAGCATTAGAATTATATGACAATTCTACCATAAATGCTGCTTACGAACAAACCCAAAAAGACCCCAATAATCCTAGAAATTGGCAAGCATTTGAGTTATGGAAACAACAGTCAACTGCCAACATTTCAGTTCAGTAATTGGTCAACCAACAGCTATCAAACTACTCAAAGCCAGCATTAATAGTAAGCGCATCCCTAATGCTTTTCTGTTTGCTGGTTTAAATGGTATAGGTAAGCGTTTGGCTGCCAAATGTTTAATTCAAGCATTGTTAATGTCTGCACAAACATCGGTTGATATTGCTGAACTTTCTAGCAACAAACATCCAGATATCTTATGGGTGATGCCTACCTATCAACAGCTAGATAAACTGCTAACCCAAACCGATGCTATCGCGCATGGAATTTACCGGAAAACTGCACCAGTAATTCGCATCTCTCAGGTGAGAGAATTAGTGGAATTTGCCGCTACTCAACCAATAATTGCCGCACAAAAAGTTGTCGTTATAGAATCAGCACATAGCTTAAATCATCAAGCAGCATCAGCATTACTAAAAACATTGGAGTCACCAATCAATACGTTGTTTATCTTGCTTACCTCTCGGATTCAAGAAGTATTACCAACCATTGTATCTAGGTGTCAGTTAATTCCTTTCCGTCGGTTATCGGATGATGATTTTGCTCGAGTTTTAACCCAAGTCGGAGAACAGCATATTTTGGATGACCCGATGTTACTCAACATGGCACAGGGAAGTCCTGGTGCAGCAATTTCATCTTATCAAATGCTGCAATCAATTCCTGAAGAAGTTATCCAACAATGTAGTAGTTTACCATCCAATTTAAGGGCAGCATTGTCATTGGCTAAAACAATTGACCATAGTTTAGAACACTCTCAGCAATTATGGTTAATTGATTATCTGCAATTCTTGTGGTGGCATTCCTATCACCGGGTTGACTTAATAGAAAAACTTGTCCAAGCTAAAGATGCACTCCTAAAATTAGCTCAAAATCGCTTAATTTGGGAGATTACATTAGCAAATACTATTGCAGGTTGAACGAGTAACTATCACAAATCTTTCTAGCTAACGCTAGGAGAATGTGATAGTTATTTCTCTTAACTTATGCCTCGGAAAAATCCCACACAAGTTCTAGAAAAGCCTACTGTTAACGAAGTAGTTCCATCCCCTGTTGAAGATGAAGAATTAACAATTGCTGAGGCCGAAATTAGCCAAGTTGATAGTCAATCAACCTCTAGCGATGAAGTTAAACTTAAATTTGAAGTAGAGGTAGAAACATTTAATTCTAAACTATCAACTGCCCTATTAGCAGTTCCGACTAAACCTACTCATCCTAGTTTAGGGAATGTATTAATTGCAGCAATCGACGGGCAAGTAAAGCTAACTGGATTTGATTATAACTTAGGAATTACAGTTAGTTGTGAAGCCAATGTAGAACATCAAGGGATGGTGATACTACCAGCCAAACTATTACAAAGTATCACCTCTCGCTTACCAGTTGGTAAACTAACAATTACAGCTAATGCTAAATCAGTTGTCAGCTTGTCTTGTGCTAGTGGTAAATACCAAATCAGAGGTGCAAATCCAGATGATTTTCCTACATTACCTGCACTAGATGCTAATAACCATAGCTTTCAGGTGAAACCATTGTTATTAGCAACTGCATTACGTTATGTGTTGTTTGCAGCAGCTACGGAGGAAACAAGACAGGTACTCACTGGGGTTCATTTACAATTTGATGCAGATAGCATTGAATTAGCTGCTACTGATAGTCACAGGTTGGCATTTGCTACTATCGCTAACCCTTATGTTGAAGATGAAGCTATTCCTGAGTTCAGTGTAACTATCCCAGCTAGCAAATTACAACAATTAGAAAGGATTCTCTCAGAAACTACTGCTCATACTATCAGTTTAGCATTTGATGAAAGCAAAGCTTGGTTAACGATTGGTACAACCGAGTTAGTCATGCGATTATTAGCTGGGGAATATGCTCAGTATCGACAGTTGATTCCTCAACAACAACAAACAACTGTTCGTTTTGAACGCAAGCAGTTGATAAGTTTGTTGGAGCGTTTGGCAGTGCTTACTGATAAGAATTATGTGGTTGTGGCTGATATCAATCAATCAGAACAATCAATACAATTAACTGTCGAAACAGCAAATTGGGGTAGTGGTGTTGAGGTAATAGAAGCATTGGTGACTGGTCAAAGTTTACGGATTGGTTTGAATATTAAGTATCTGCTAGAAGGTTTGAAAAAATTGGATACTGCTTGGGTAGAATTGCTACTGGATGAACCAACTACTCCCATAATTATCTCGCCAGTAGAAAGCTTGATTCCGACAACTCAAGTATTGATGCCGATTGAAATCAAGCATTAGGTAGCAATTCATCAGCAGCCAGAATTATAGTTTTAGCTAATTTTGGCTGCTAATTTTCACTTCAATTAAAATGTATTCAACCCAATGACTAACAATCTGACACAAAGGTTGTTACAAGGTCTGTCGTTGATTCCTAGTAGTTGGTCAATTGTGCCGACTAATGGAAATAAACAACCTTTAGGCTACAAATGGCAACAAAACCCATTTCATAAAGATGAATTAATCGGACAATTGCAATCAACAGGTGGAGTAAAAGTTCGCAATCAAGCAGGTAATCAAGTGCGTGTTTATCCTCAAGGAATAGGTGTATTAACAGGTCGGGGAATGGTTGCTCTAGATGTTGATGGTAGTTCGGCAATGAAGGTATTACAAACAATCACCAAGGGAAATATGCCACAAACTGTCGCATTTACTAGCGGTAAACCAGGGCGTTGTCAGTACCTATTTTCGATTCCTGATGGTACTGAAATTAGATCGCGGCGCATTAAAGCACCAATGTCAGGTGAAGCTTTAGAAATTAGAGGTGCGGGGATGATGTCAGTTTTACCACCTTCTGTGCATCCTCAGACTGGGAGATATCGTTGGGTAGTTAGTCCGGTAGAATGCACAGTTGCTACTGTTCCTAAATGGTTGAATCAGTTAATCCCAAAATCTTCTAAGTCTGCACCGCAATTGACAGTTAAGAATCAGCGAATCGCTGCTTTGTTAGCTCAACTAGCACCTTGGAGAGCAGATGATTACAATGAGTGGATTCGGATTGGCATGGCATTACATTCTTACTCGCCATCGTTGTTACCAGAGTGGGATTGGTGGAGTCAACAATCATCAAAATATCAGCCTGGTGAATGTACGCAAAAATGGGCTACTTTTCATCCTACTAGAATTAGCATTGGCACGTTGTTTTATTTGGCTCGAATCGATTCTGGGATTTAAGTAGGTTTAACTAGCAGATATACTCTTATTAGCTAAGAGTGCAGCAGAGGATGCAATTAAAGAGACAATCTCTGTTGGTTCCAGCAAGGAAATATCTGCCAAAATCTCTTCTAAAGTTGGCTTACGTCTTTGCCACTCAGGAATACCCGCTCCTTGTCGATACTCTTGTAAAGAGATTTTTCCCTCTAAATAAGTCAGTAAGGTTTCTGGTGTACCGCCGCTGACTTGCGCTAAAACTTTAAAATTATTTGAAGTAGGGTCTGGTAAATTTACACCATTAAGCCACCGATTCACAGTTGCATTGCTAACTCCCAAAGCTCGACTAAGGGAAGTCTGATTCCAGCTTCCTTCACGTAAAAGTTGCTCAATTAGACAACTCAAAAGTAGTTGCCGACTTGGGAGAGATCTCACCAGCTACCTTCCCTTTCGATAACCAAGTACGTCTTATTCTGCCATAAATTCCTCATTTGCGTCCAAAAGCCTGTGTTGTATGAAGAACTAATCTCTCTTGTTTACAAGTGTAAAATATAGTGTACACTTGTAAGAAAATGAAATCAGAATTGCCGGAAAGCTTTTTTTTAATAATTACTTGAGTACAAGTTTTGTCAGGAGAAAAATTTGCATTCTGCACTGCCTAATGCTGCTAATCTTGCCTCTGAATCTACGTTTGGGGTAGATCCTCATACCCTGCAACCGCATCCTCGTAATGCTTTTATTTATGGAGAAGAGGAAGATATTTCTGAATTAGTGGCATTAATTGAGTCTTCTGGTTGGGTAAAACCGTTGGTAATTACTCCCAATAGAACCATTATTTCTGGTCATCGTCGATGGAAGGCAGTACTAACTTTAGGATGGCATTCTGTAGGAGTGGAAGTTAGGGAGTTTCAGACGGAAGCAGAGGAATTGGAGGCATTACTTTTAGAAAATGCTAGCCGGGAAAAGACTGTGGAGCAAAAGGTGAGAGAAGGAAAAGCTTGGGAGGTTGTGGAAAGGGAGAAGGCCAAAAAAAGGCAAGTCGAACTGGCGGGAAATCATCGGCGAAGAAAAACATCCGACCTTGTGGCAAATTTGCCACAAGGTCGGGAGACAGGAAAAACGAGGGAGCGGGTATCTGCTCGTGTTGGTATGAAAGCGCGTACTTACTCGAAAGCTTCTCAGGTGGTAGATTTAATCGATAGCGAGTTCAGCCAAGGTAACTCAGAAGTGGCTCTTGCATTGCGTCAGGTGTTAAATCTTCAAAGTGTAGATGCAGCTTACCAACTGCTCAAACAACCATCCCAAAAGCGTCAGCAAATATTATCTGCTCATACGGGTGGCAAATTAAAGTTAACAAAACTAATGTCCCAAAAGCCATTCGACTCTGATTTGGCAGTGGAAAATTCTGACACAACTTCCCCAGAAGTAGATGGGATAAAATCTTTGGCGGTAGGCGATGTAGTTTTCATCAATATAACCTGGCAAGAGAAAGCGGGAATTCCTGAAAGAAAATGGAATGGATTTTGGGGAGTAGTACAGTCAAATAACATGGGGATAAAAGTCAATATGGGAGTTGAGGTAATTAATGTAAAATCTAGTGATTTAAAATCAGTCGATTTAGCTGATGAACAATTAAGTCAGTTGCCAGAAGTAGCAGAGCGAATTCTCCGACTCCGCATGGCTCAATTGGATGAATTGGAAGTAACTATGTTAAATTTTATGCAACAACAAGTTTTATTTACTTCTAGGCAGTTAGATTATTTAGAATATATGGAAAGCTTACATTCAAAAGATTAATTCATAGTGATGATGAAACCGGAACATTTAGAACCAATTGAGAACGCTTCTGAAGCTGATGCCGCCGTAATATCTCAGCGAATTCGTCAGCTAGCGAACAAAGTTTATCAGGATTTTGACCCAACTCATGCAGCAGCATTGGAAGCATTTGCCAGGTTGTCTAATCCGGCAAGTCTAACATCAAAACAAAAACGTTTGTTAGCTTTTCTCGAAACTGAATATGGCATTAAGTAAAGATATCTCGCATCAAACATAATTCTTTCACTGACGTGAGGAAAGAAAAGAATTACATAAAAATATCTGAATGAAGCCGCCACAATTTATTCAACTGGAAATCAACTTTTCTGTACTCAAAGTTGGCACAAAAGTTCAGGTCAAAGGTTATGATGGCTATCAGTTTATCGATTTAACAGGTACGGTGGGCGTGGTAGATTTATACTGCCAAAAAACAGGTGATTATTTAATCTATTTTCCCAAACGTAACGGACTCGTACCCAACAGCAATTTGATTTTACCTTACAAGCGCAATCAATTAACAGTTATCCCAGGTCGCGGAAGATGTAGTTGGGAGAAAATTGTGGAAACTCATCAAAGAAAAAACCGCTCACGCTCTTCAGAAAAGTGAAGTCATTGAGTGTGAATAATATGTTATCAAAAAGCATTTTACCTGTTGGAGAAAGCACAATTGCACCATTAACAACAGAAGAAGAAACGGCACTTAATCAGTGGTACGACGAATTAGATAGTCAATGGTTAACTGCTATTGATGACCCGCAATCGCCAGAATACCAAGCATTAGTAGAAATGGAAGCTCAGATGTTAGCAGAACAGGAATATTATCACGACCAATTCCTGTATGCCGACCGCTTAGTGTAACCATGAACAACGGAATATATTCCTATGAATGCCACCTCATCTTTGAGTGAAACTAACATCAATCGTGCTACTTTAGCACAGCTATCTATTAGTGCTGCTGAACTATGGCAACAACTGGAAAACTGTCCAGAAGATACAGATTTAACTGATGTTTACTCCCAACTATTAGACATCCAGAATGCTAGTGAAGCCAAGATAGATGCTATTGCTTTTGTTGCTGACCAATTGAAGTTGGATTTAGAAATCTGGGAAGAAAGAGTGAAGCGAATTACCCAGTTGTATACAAACATCATTCAAAGACGACGTAATCAATTGAACAGTCTGAAAGCTTACTTGTTGGGATTGTACAAACTCGGATTGTTACCAGAGCAAGTGGTAGGCACAGAGCGGCGGATTGATTTTCAAAATAGTCCACCTTCTGTTGTGCTGACAGTAGAACCTGAAAGCTTGCCTCCCGAATTTCAAGCCGTGAAAGTTAGTGCCAAAAATTCCGAAATTATGGCGGCTCATAAAGCAGGTGAAGATGTCAGTAAATTTGCCCAGATTACTACAGAAAAGCACGTCCGATTTCGTCATTTAACTAAGTCTTCTAGAGGTAAGAAATGAACATTTCTAAAACTACTTTCATTAGTTTAACATCCAACAGTTGCACTAGCTGTATTACCGCAGATAATACAGTTAATTTGTATCTGCATAACCAAAATGAATCAATCATCATTCAGTTTGTGCCAGAGAATTTGCCAACTGTCCAAGCTTTAGTAGTAGCTTTGCAAGAACTACAAACTAAAATTCGGCATTGGCAGATTCAAAAATTGCAAGAACAACTGCCCAAGAATGGTCAATTAGCTGATAACGAGTTTTAAGGGGGCAGAGGGTAGGTCAATAAGTTTTAAGTTTTGAGTTTTGAGTTATGAGTTTTTAACTT
Source organism: [Phormidium] sp. LEGE 05292 (assembly GCF_015207735.1). Classification (GTDB taxonomy): domain Bacteria; phylum Cyanobacteriota; class Cyanobacteriia; order Cyanobacteriales; family Aerosakkonemataceae; genus Floridanema. The sequence continues at coordinate 44,519 of NZ_JADEWG010000009.1, read as the reverse complement.
AAAACTTAAAACTTAAAACTCATAACTATTACTCCCTGCCCCTAGAAGTGCTAACGCACGTAGATGAAAGAAGTTTTTCTCTTTAACGACTTATGCCTACAAAAAACAGCAAGACAACCGAACCTGTAACTGCTACAGAAAATACAGTTGATGAAACAACAATTGACCCGCGTTTAACACAGTTTATTGCCGCCGAATTTAGTGGTAAATTAACTACCTTAGCTATCTGTCAAATCCTCAATGAAAAGACACCAACTTCGGTGGGATTGTTCATCAAAGAGAAGAATTTAGCATTAATTGATTGGCGAGGTGAAGAAGCAAATTACGAACATACTTTTTCTAGCGGTACAGTAGAAAAAGGAGTGCTATTCAAATCGCCACGAATGCACATTTTGGCTAAATCTGACCGTTATGTGCAAATGCGAGAAACTGGAGAAATTGTTGCTAACTACGAAACAGCAGAAGGTCGTGCTAAATATGAAGAGATTAATTCTGACCCCAAGAAACCAGCAACTTTGCGCTCGTTTTACATTATTTATTTAGTAGACGACAATAACTGTTTTCTGCATTCTGTACCTTTGGTGTTATCAGTGCATGGGGTGGCAGCTGCCAGATTTGGTGAAGCGTATAATCAATTTAAAGTGCAGATGGAAATCGCTTATGCCAAAGCAATGGGAACTGGATATCGCAGTCTGAATGATAGATTCCACTGCTTAACAGTTTTCCATCCCACTTTTAAACCATCATTGGAACCACCTAATGGTGATAAGAAATCTTGGGTAGCAATCCCAGAAATGGTGGCGATTCCTAATCAAATTAATCCGGTTGGTAAGTTCATATCTCTAGATAAACAAGAGGAATTATGGACTTTAGCAGGTGAAGCAGCTAACTTTAGTAAACATCTTCTCAAAGCTGCTGATACTCTTGATGAGGCAACGACAAATGTGATTGCACCACAAACGGTGGATACTTCTGCATTTGCTGTTGATGAATAAAGCCCAATTTCGCTGTTAATCAGTTCTCCAGAACTGGGTTGGCAATCCTATGACTTCTAGTATACAGAAGTTCTGGGATTGTCTATCTTTACTGTTAGTTGTAGTAATATTCTACTGTTTGCTGTTGCTGGAGAGTTGGTCAGATGCCTAAAAAAAGCCAAAACAATCTTCAGGAGAAACTCCCCCGAAAAAACACAAATTTTTTCTCAATCCCTATACAGATTGTGCGTTTACTAAATGCCCAAAATGTGAAACAAAAACTAAAGTTCGCAAATTTATCTTGGTTATTCATATCAAACCACAGCAGTTGTTTTTGCTCAATAAACAATGTAAATACTGTGCCAACTGTGATTTGATTATTGCTAAAAAGCAGGAAATAGAATCGTTAATGGCTTTTGGATTCAGTTCAACAAATCCTCAAATCGTAGGCAACGATTATTTGGTGATGGGAACAATAGACAGAAAAGATTGGCAAGCAAATAATCAAGATTCAGTTCCTCCATCAGAGATTATCAAGCGAATGTTTATTTTCCAAGATGAATGGAATTTTGAAGTAATTCCGGCTGGATGGTATCTTAGTGAATCAACATAACTTGCTCTGACTAGCCACCAGCACGAATCAAATAATCAAAAATTCCCGTGCCGACATTTTTTTTCTAAAGTGTCCATAGTCTGCTGAAAGTTATCATAAGAAAATATTTATCATGCAATAAATATGAAATTTATTAAAGCTCACGCTTATCAAAGAGGGAAAATTACACCAAACCCTCTTCATGTATCCCGAATATTACGAAGAATTCCACTACGTTGACCGAGCAACAGAACCAGTAGAACGCGAAATTCTACCGATTGCAGAAAGGATTCAAAATCAAAACTTATGGCATAGTAATGATTGGTATTACTATGACAAAGGTAAAGTAGATGGAGATTTAGGGATTCCCTCGCAATCGGAGAATCCTTTCTACCAAATGGGTTACAAAAAAGCCCAAGCAAAGTATCAGTGAAGGTGTTAGGAGATAGGGTGTGGGGTGTGGGGAAGATTTAGTCAATTAACCAGCACAAAACCATTATCAATCGTTCCTCCTCCAATAGGGTAAGTCCAAAATTTTTCCCGACACCCGACACCCGACACCCGACACCCCAATCTTTTGTGCTGCTAATTCAAAAATCATCATTATTAACAGAACTTCCTTCAGGTGGTGGATTCTGTTCTAACCATTCTTCAAACGCTCTTTGTTCTTCCAACCAAGCTGCTTCCCTTTGTTCGGCAATAACAGCTTGTCCGCACAGTTCATCAATATCTACTGTACCATCTGCTAGTAAGTCACCTAAGTTATCAGAATGCCACCGAGAAACAGGTAATTGAATTGGCTTTTTTGGTTCACTATTACTCATAATTAATCCGCTATCTTTTACTAACTTAAACCTAAATTCTATATTAACAAACCACAGTAAATTTGAACCATTAAATTATTTTTATCACTAAAGCGATAGAGCAACTTCTATCTGAAGGTTTATTCGACATCCCTCAACTAAAAACTAAATTAAGAATTAAAAATTGAGGCGATACTATGGCGATTACGCTAGAACATTTTTGCACCAAAACTAATCAACCAATTATCGTTGATGGACAACCTGTAACCGAAACTATAGAACATTGTTTAGCAGCATATTTTGCTCCTGATGCTACTTATAAAATTGGTGCAGTTTATCCCGGCATTACCACAGAAGCTGATTTACAAAACCTGCAAACACAAGGTTTAACTTTACAATTTGCTTCTGATGACCGCTTTTATTTTATGGATAAACAATTGCGGGAGAAAGTCTTTGACCAAGCACACTTTGGTGCTGCTTATGGTTCTAATATGTTCACTCCTTGTCAAAGTTTTGCCGAAATTAAAGGTTTGCGGGTGCTAGTCGTAGATGCTGCTACTGGTGAAAATGGGGGAATCATCCCTAATCAAGAAGCAATAAAACTGGTGGGAGATGGGGATGGAAAAATAGATATTCTCACCCATGAAGCATTAGGAAATGCAGCAAATACACCATTTCAAACTCGGTTTGGGATTAAGTCACGCCAAGCAGGATTAGAACTACAAGAAGACACCCCAGTTAATCAAACTTGGCAAGTAGGAAAAGGTACATTTGCACCCCGCGACCTTTCTATAATTGGCAATGGTTACGATTTAATTATTAGCACTGACCAACTCAAAGGACGCAAGAATCAAGAGAATAAATTGGGGATTTTGGGGACAGATGGTAAAGCAATAAAAAGTGGGAATGAAATCAAACCAGGGGAATATACAATGACGATTGGCATCGGTAATAAAACTGATGCTTATTTGGGGATTACTTCTACTGGTTCGCAATTTTGGAATTCTTTCCCTTTTGGAGTGCAAAATGATGTATTACCTCGGTTAGAAAAACGGTTGGCAGAACTTAAAGAGATGGCATCTGACCCGCGCCAGATTGCTAGAGATTACATCAAAGTTATGGATGAAAGGAACAAATATCGGATACAGGAAGATAGTACGTCCTCCTCAGATGTTGATTTTGATAACCTAGATTTAGACGCTTTCGATAAACTAATCGAACAAGCATTTGGTAATAGCGATTCCCAACTGTTATATCGTATCTTGAAAGCTGATTTAGATGGTCACTATCAAGTGCTAGAATTACCCAAAGTTATCGATAAACTTCAGGAACATTGGCGCGAACAGTACTTAGATTGTGCGACTGGCAGATTTATTAAGTTTGATTCCGCGATGGCTCAAACTTGTCACGATTTAGCAGAAAATGAAGTTAATATTCCTAACTATCCTGATGGTGCTGAAGTTATCGTTTATCGTGGCCCTACTGCTAATTCTAATACAGTTGATGTCTATGTTAACAAACATCTGCCTCACGAACCGCATGATGTGGGCACAATCAAGATGTCACCAAAAGGATTACAGCATTCCTTATCCGATTGCGATGGCGATCGCATGGCTTACATTCTAGCATCAGAATTCCCCCATACAGTCAGTGAAATCAAACAACGGCAGAAAGCAGAGAATCGTTATGCAGAGATTGTTAAATTAGAGAAGAAAGCATACCTTGGTAGTTTTGAGAGTATTGCTTTATCGGCAATGGAAAACAAGATTGGTGTAATTGCCAATCTCTGCATGAAAGGGATTGCTTTAGAAAATGAATGTAATGCAGTACCACCAACAGCAGCATTTCAATTAATGCGGGATATTTCTCTTGGTGCAACCGGAATGTTAGCCGCAGAACATGATGTAGTAAAACTTGTAAAATATCCACCAAAAATTAAACAGCAAATTACTCAATTAGCAGGTTTTTCTCAACAATTGCATAATAAAGGATTGAGTGTAGCTGAATGTAATAGTATTGATGAGTATAACCTTGTGATTGCCAATAAACAAGTTGATTTACCGCAGCTTAGTTCAGCAGATGTTAATCAATTCTTAGAAAAATCTCGCCAATTTTATCATGATGTAGTTGGGATATTAGGTGGTCAACTGCAAATAGAAGTGGATAGGGGGAAAAGTGCTAATCGTGCTGACCCAGAAATTGTTAATGCTTGTCAGGCAATTATTAAAAGTTTTGATATTGCACCTTGGGTAGAAGAGAAGAAAACTGATGCGGTTTATTCATCAAGAAGTATGAATGCTATCGGTCATGGTGCGATTGATTTGATGATTAAACCAACCAATGAAGCATTTGCAGAAAGTGCGTTAGTCGCTCGTTCTACTCAACAATTTCAAGACTTGTTTACGGGAGTAGAATTTACACCTACCCAGAAAGAACAAGCTGTTGAATTAAAGAAAAATTATGATACTTTGCTCAATTGTGCTATTGAAATGAAGAGAGAAGTAGCAGAAGCACCGGGACCAAGAATTGTGGCAACTAGTGCTAAAGGTAATTCTATTGAAATTATTGGATTAGCGCAATGTCATCATCCTCATGCTTTTGATAACCAAAGAAAATTGGATATTAAAATTGTTGAAAATAACAAGCCAGATAATAAAATCAAAAATCGCTGGGTAGCATTAGCACCTGTATTTGATGCTCAAGGGAAACCAGAATTAAAAAATGGTAAACCTAAGTATAAAAAATTAGGTTATATTGCTACAGAAAGTGTGGCTAAATATCCCGAACGGATGAAACAATGGACAGAACTTAAAGGACTAACAGCACAAGTTTTACCTGGATTAACACAAGCACAAGTGAAGGCAGCTTTTAAACAAGCTAAAGAATTTGCTAATACTGCTAGAGATAGTATTCCTGATTCACAAAAAGAGTCAGTTGCAGCAGCTATATGGGAATTATCTACTAGTGGTAAGGATGAAAATGCTACCAAGAAGTTATCGGCAGCATTTGCTATATTTGGTGATGAAATAACTGGAAGATTACAGGAATTACAATTTACTGATTTTGCAGTAGTTGGTGTTCATAAACCAAGTAACGAACACCTGGGAAGACGTTGGGTAGGCGAAAAACTTAGTTGTGAAATTGTTCAAGCACTTGACCCAGCTAATCCTTCTCAAAATAAGCGTTGGTTGATGGTAGAAGGTAAGAAGTTAGGGGTATTTCGGAGTGAATCGGCGCAATTACCTATTGGTACTTCTTTTGAAGCAACTATCAGTTCACCTCCTGGTGCTAGTGTAATTATTACTAGTACTAAAGGCAATCAATTGAAGGTAAGACAGTTGAAAAAGTATGATTTTGCTGATAAGGAATGGCATGGGGAAACTGGGTTTATTAGTATTCAAGTTCAGCATGGTAAACAGCCTACAGCTATAGCTTTAGTTGATGGTAAACCTTTAGGAATAATTGATAAAGCATCATTTACAGAATTAGCTGATAAGTTAACTCAAAAAGGTGTTTCGGTGCAGGGATTTCAGTTTTCGGCTACTTTAGAATCTGCACCTGCTACTATTGCTAACATTAAAGTAGATTCATCAACTGTTAAATATCCGCAATTGTGGACGAAAGAGGAACCTGTAGTTCAGCCGAAAAAAGTTAGTTTAATTGAGGCGATTCAACCACTACTACAACAACGTTATCCAGAGAAATTTGTAGGGTTAATGCACGATGAACAAGCGGCAATAAAAGCTTATCTAATCGGTAGCGATGAAGTGAAAGATTTTATGCAGTCTCGCAGTCTTTCTGAGGAATCGATTATGGCATTATCTCAGGAAATTGAGCAGAAGTTTGGAGCAAATAGTTTTGTAGGCGTTGCTAGTAAGGATAATCAAGAAGAACTTTATTTTGGTGTTTTATTGCCAACTGCTCAAGCGGAGGTAAAGACAGCTGATAGGCTGACAGAAGCTTTTAATTTTCCTTTGAAATACGAACAAATGCAAGGAGGACAGCATACAAAATTAATTGCTGTTCCTTTACCGGAAATGCTAGAACTGCTCAATACTGCTACTCAATTAGCAACTAATTCTCCACAAGGAGTTGAGCTTCTGGCTGCATCTCCAGAATTAACACCATTGCGGTCAGAATGGGAAAAGAAGATGCTGACTGCTGCTATTACTAGCTTGAAGGCTAATGTTGCTAATACAGGTGAAGAAATCCAAACTGCTACGTTTGGTGAAAATCATCAATATAGAGTAATTATTCATACTCCGACTGAAACTTTGCGAGTTGTTGATGAACTATCTGAGCGGGGTACGCTTTATAAGGCTCATAAAGGTTTGCCTGCAATTACTTGCAATTTCGCTGAGGCTGAAAAACAAGCTTTTGCTCGATTTAGTACTGCTAAACTATCACAAAATTCATCTGATTTAGAAAGTGGTTAAGCTTCCCCTTACGGGGAAAAGTTTTTTAGTAATTTAGTAGTGTTTTTATGCGAAACGACAACAAAGTGGAACAAACAGTGTTAATTGAATTACACAGGAAAGCTAAGAATCTGATGCAAATTTATGGTTATCCCCATCCTGATTATTTAGCTGTGATGCAACAGATTAAGCAAATTATGAGTAATTAATCGGGTTGCTGCTTGTGAAAATGCGATCGCTCTTGACACATTCTTATCCTCAACTAACTCGTTCCCTACTTGAAGCTAATACTCATTGAAATAATTTACGTTTTTAAAACTCAATTTTTAGGAAAAATAGATTAATTTCAGCCAAATACAGCTTAATCTTTAATTTTCGGTAATTTTTTAAGTCAAAATCGAAACATATTCAACTTTTTATGTCAGTAATTAAGCCACCGCTCGTTGATGATTTGACAGTAAAACCCCCGCACAATAAACCCGTGTAAAGAGTCTCCTTTGGCTTTCGGTTGAGAGCTTTAAAAAGTCTTTTCTACCTAATCTCTACTTTCTGAAAAATTTCATCCTCATTTCACTTGAATATGAAAAACTGGGTATTTAGAGCTTATAAATCTCTCTAAGAAATTTGTAGGGTCAACCGTGGTTAACCTCCAAAAAAAATAGCTGTGCAACTTTCTACTCAAAATGTCAACGATCCAAGCGCAACTCTGCTCTTTAGTGACTCCAGGACGATCTTAGCGATGGGTATCTCCAACCGTTCTCATTCTTTGTCATTACTCGGTTGCGTCTCTTTGGTAATGGTGCAACTCGTGGTGCTAACTGCTCCCACAGCTGTGTTAGCGGGTGCAGGACACGATCATAGTGGTGCAAGTGAATTTCAAGGTGGAAGCGAACCAACAGGTTCTGTGGAAATCGATGCAGAAACAGCCAAATTGCTAGAAGTTAAAATCGAGCCAGCTACTCGTCAGCGGCTAGATATTGGCATCAAAACCACAGGTCAGATCGAAACCCTGCCCAACCAAAGAGTGGAAGTGACGGCACCGCTGACAGCAAAAGTGGCTGAGTTATTAGTGCAACCAGGAGCCAAAGTGAAGGTGGGTCAACCCCTCGCAGTCTTATCTAGCCCCGAATTGGTGGAACTGCGGGTAAACTCCCAGGAAAAACAGGCGGACGCGCAAGCCGCTATACAAAAGGCGCAAGCCGACTTAAAGCTAGCCCAAGAAAACTATCAGCGATTTTCACAGATAGCCACAGATGAGATAGCAGAGGCAAGCAGTAAACTGGCATTTGCTCAAGAAAGGTATAACAAAGACAAGCAGTTAGCGGATGCAGGCGCTCTCCCGCGTCGTCAAGCCCTCGAATCGCAAACTTTATTAGTTCAAGCTAGAGCCGAGCTTACCAAAGCCAGCAGCCGCCGAGAAGTCATCGCTGCTGAAGCCGAACTCAAACGCACCCAGTCGGAGCTTGAGGCAGCGCAGTCTCGTCTCAAACTCAGCAATGCCACTTATGAAACCCGATTGCAACAGCTGGGAACTCGCGCCAATAGTAAGGGATTGGTGACGGTAACGGCTCCCATTTCTGGCACAGTGGCAGACCGCTCTATTACTATTGGTCAATCGCTCCAAGATGCGGGTGGCAAGTTGATGACGATTATTAATGACAGTCGGGTTTTTGCGACAGCGAATATTTACGAAAAAGATTTAAACAAAGTTAAGATGGGTCAACGAGTCAGGGTGAAAATTGCTTCTCTACCTGACCGGACTTTTGAAGGCAGAATTACACGGATTGGTTCGGTGGTGGAAGGGGAAACGCGAGTAGTACCAGTCCAAGCCGAATTGGGTAATCCAAATGGGGAATTAAAGCCTGGAATGTTTGCTGAACTAGAGGTACTCACAGACCAAACATCCACACCTTTATTAGCAGTTCCTTTTACAGCGGTGGTAGATGCCAATGGCAAAAAATTGGTCTACGTCCAAAATGGTAAAGCCTTCCAGTCGGTTGAGGTGAATTTAGGCCAAAAGTCTGGGGATTTAGTTGAAGTTAAAAGTGGTTTGTTTGAGGGAGATTTGGTAGTAACTCAGCGTGCGCCACAACTTTATGCTCAGTCTTTGCGGGGAGGTAGTAAATCCACAGAAGATGAACACGGACACGCAGATGGGGAAGAAGAGAAATCGGCAGTTAAAGAGGTTAAAACTAACAGCTTCCCATTGCCATTGTCATTACCTTTGTTGTCATTGGGATTAGTTGGAGCAGGTGTATTTGGTGGGGCGGCGTTCCTGGCTGGTGCTTTTTGGAATCGCCGTCAGATGCGATCGCGCAGCGTCCCTATAAGGGAATCGCACCCGAACGCACAAGTATCCTTTATTGATGCAACAGAGGGTTATCTCGATAATCACAAACAGCCAACTTTGTCTGCTGCATCTGTACCAGTGGAAGACCGCGAAAATCCCCGCAATTCCCACTAAAAAATGAAAGCTTACCCAAAGAAAGCTGAAGTTTTGCTTATTGTATCTATCCAAAAACTCTTGTGGGGTAGGCATACTGCCTTTTAACTAGATTTTTTGAGAAGTTTATTAGCGTTATCAAAGCAACCAGTTTTCCAGCCTCACCAGGGAAACTCTTTATTAAATCTCATCTCTAAACTCAAATGATTAATTTTATTGCTAAATGGGTCATCAACAGACGTTGGCTTGTAGTCATTGCGGCGATCGTTTCTACATTAATCATCGTCTTTAACACTATCCCTCAAATGCCGTTAGATATCTTTCCCAATTTCGCACCCCCCCAAGTAGAAATCGAAACAGAAGCTCCAGGACTTGCACCAGAAGAAATCGAATCTTTAGTCACTTTACCGATTGAAAGCGCAATTAATGGAACGCCGGGATTGACAGCAGTTCGTTCTTCTTCATCCGCAGGTCTTTCAGTTGTGCGAGTTGTTTTTAAATGGGGAACTGATATTTATCAAGCTCGCCAGTTAGTAACGGAAAGATTGCAACAAGCTGCTAGCAGTTTACCAGAAAGTGTAGACTCTCCCAGAATAGCGCCGATTAGCTCTCCGATCGGAACTGTATTGAAATATGCCTTAACCGTCGAAGCCAAACCAGAAGCACAATCCAAAATCGACCTCATGGAAGTGCGTCGAATAGTCGATTGGCAAATCAGAAATCGTCTTTTAGCCGTTCCTGGAGTTAGTCAGGTATTGATTTATGGTGGGGAAATTCGCCAATATCAAGTATTAGTAGATCCCAATAAATTGCGGGCGTTTAACGTCTCTTTACAGCAGGTTAGCGATGCCGTACAAGCTGCTAATGTTAATGCGCCAGGGGGTTTTTTAATTACTCCCGACAAACAAACTTTAATTCGGGGAATTGGACGAGTTGAAACTATTGAAGACCTCCAGCAATCTGTCATTGTTGCGCGTCAAGGAACGCCAGTTAGATTAGGGGATGTTGCCGAGATAAAAATTGGTGGCGCTGTCAAAATTGGCGATGGCAGTTTGAATGGGAAAGATGCTGTGGTGATGATGGTTAACAAACAGCCCCTTGCAGATACTCCTACCGTTACTCGCGCCATTTCCTCAGCAATGGAAGAGTTAAAAGCAGGTCTACCCAAAGAAATCAAAGTTACCGAAACATTCCGGCAGGCAGATTATATTGATGCTTCCGTAGAAAATGTTCGCTCGGCATTACTTGAAGGTAGCATAATTGCGGCGATCGTTCTGATTCCTTTTTTAATGAATTGGCGCACGCTGACACTTGTATTGTTAAATTTTGCTCTCACATTTTTATTGTCATTGCAGATATTATCTTGGTTGGGTTTGGGGTTGAATACAATGACATTGGGAGGGTTAGCAGTAGCAATTGGCACGGCAATTGATGATGCCATTGTCTATGTGGAAAATACTTATCGTAATTTGCGACTAAATAAATATTCATCAAACCCCCGTCCGTTACTAGAAGTCATTTTTGAAAGCGGTCAGGAAGTTCGCGAATCGTTGATCGGCGCTACTTTAATTACTATTGTTGTTTTTGCACCAGTGTTTGCTCTAGAAGGCGTGGAAGGTCGAATTTTTGGGCCGATGGGAATAACTTATCTGGTGGTTGTGATTGTTTCTAGTTTAGAATCTTTGCTGATTAGTCCCGCTTTGTGCGCTGTTTTATTGCCCCAGGGAAAAATGCCAGAAACTGAAGCTTGGATTCCGAGATTTTGTAAAAGAATTTATGGCCTTTTTTTAAATTTAGCACTCCGGCAGTCGGCGATTGTGATAGCGATCGCCCTTGCTGGTATGGTGGCATCAATAATAATTTTTCCTACTTTGGGACGGGCATTTCTCCCAGAATTTCAGGAAACAACATTGGTTAATACTTTAGCGCTTTATCCGGGTTTATCTTTAGAAGCTACTAACAGTTCGGCTTTTGTCTTAGAAAATAAACTCAAAGATGACCCTCGCTTAAAATACGTTCAATTAAGGGCGGGACGCGCCCCCAATGACCCCGATGCTGCACCTGTAAATCTGGCTCACTTGGATATTGGATTGAGCGATAAAGGCATGGAAAATCGGGAAGAAACGCTTAAAATGTTGCGGGAAGAGTTCAATAAAATTCCGGGGGCTGCACCTAATATTGGTGGTTTTATTTCTCACAGAATTGATGAAATATTATCGGGAGTTAGAAGTCAAATTGCCGTCAAAATATTTGGAGCGGATTTAGCAGAACTTCGCACCGTTGGCCAACAAGTCGAAGCGGCGATGAAATCTGTACCGGGAATTGTAGACTTACAACTCGAACCGCAAGTTCCCATCGAACAAATTCAAATTAAGTTCGATCGGGTGGCTGCTTCTCGCTATGGGTTAACAATTGGGCAACTTTCCAATATTATTGAAACCGCTCTGAATGGCAAAGTTGTCTCTCAAGTTTTGGAGAAACAACAAAGTTTTGACTTAGTTGTATGGTTGCAACCCCAATATCGGAACAATTTGGAAACAATTGAAAATTTGTTAGTTGATACGCCGGATGGCAATAAAATTCCTTTGGCGAAGGTAGCTAAAGTTGCTTACGGCACTGGACCGAATACCATCAACCGGGAAAATGTTTCGCGCCTGATAGTAGTTGCCGCCAACGCCAAAGGGAGAGATTTGCGCTCGATAGTCACCGATATTCAAAATAACGTGAAGGCACAAGTTCAGCTACCACCTGGATATTTTATTCAGTACGGCGGTCAATTTGAAGCAGAAGAAAGAGCTTCTAAAAACATCTTTATTTTTAGTGCCATTTCTTTTGTAGTTATTACCGTACTGATGTACCTTTCTGTTAAATCAATTGCTTCGACTGCAACGATTATGATTAATTTACCCATCGCCTTAGTTGGAGGAGTCATTGCAGTAGCATTCACTGGGGGCGTTATTTCGGTTGCTTCGTTGGTGGGGTTTGTCACTTTGTTTGGAGTGGCAACTCGGAACGGATTGCTATTAGTGGACAATTACACCACTAAGTTTGCAGATGGAATGCCTTTAAAAGAAGTTTTGATTTCGGGTTCAATGGAACGACTCAATGCTATTTTGATGACTTCTTTAACTTCAGCTTTGGGTTTGGTGCCCTTAGTAGTGGCTGTTGGGCCTGGTAAGGAAATTTTGCAACCGCTGTCCATTGTAGTGTTAGGTGGGTTGTTTACTTCTACCGCTTTAACTCTACTGGTATTACCAGCCCTATACGCTAAATTTGGCAAGTTTTTACTAACAAAACCGACTCAGACAGTTGAGGAGAATGGTCGGGTTGCAAAAGTTAGTTTGGAAAATTGATTTTCTTGCTTAAATCCGTTCTAACTATACCTATACGAATGACATTATGCTTAACTCTGTTGTCAAATGGTCGATCGCCCAACGGTGGCTGGTAGTTCTAGCCTCCATTTTAATTAGCTTATGGGGCTTTCGCGTCCTGACTCAAATGCCGCTGGATGTTTTTCCCAGCTTTTCTCCGCCTCAAGTCGAAATTATGACTGAAGCCCCAGGACTGGCACCAGAGGAAGTAGAGTCGCTGGTGACTCGTCCGATAGAAAGTATAATCAACGGAACTCCTGGGCTTGAAGCGTTACGCTCTTCCTCTGCTGTCGGTCTTTCTGCGGTGAGAGCCACTTTTAGTTGGGATACGGACATTTATCGCGCCCGCCAATTGGTGACGGAACGATTGCAACAAGCACGCAGTCAGCTACCGCAAGGTGTAGAAGATCCAGAGATTCTTCCTGTCAGTTCTGCTTTAGGATGGACTGTCAAATACGCCTTTACCTCCGAAACCACTCCTTTAATGGAGGTCTGGCGTATTGTTAACTGGCAAGTCAAAAACCGTCTTTTGGCTGTCCCTGGTGTCAGTAATATCGTCATATTTGGTGGGGATGAGCGTCAGTATCAAGTACTGGTTAACCCAGATAAACTAAAAGCGTTTAATGTGACTCTTGATGATGTCACCAAAGCTGCCACTGCCGCAAACGCTAATGCACCAGGAGGATTTTTAATTACTCCCGACCAAGAAACATTGGTTAGAGGTGTGGGGCGGATTGAGTCGATCGAACAGTTAAAAAAATCAGTAATTAAAGCCCAAAATGGCACGCCAGTACTGTTGGAACAGATTGCTGATGTGCAAATTGGCGCAGCCCTCAAACGTGGCGACGGTAGTTTTGCTGGGAAAAAAGCAATTATTTTGACAGTTAACAAGCAACCCACTGCCGATACACCTGCCGTAACGAAAGCAGTTGAAACAGCAATAGAGGAACTTAAAGCTGGTCTGCCAAAGGATGTCAAAATTACAACTACCTTTCGTCAAGAAGATTTTATTGAAGCCTCGCTCAAAAACGTTGAAGAAGCTTTGCGTGATGGCACTATCATCGTTTCCGTCATCCTGATTCTGTTTTTGATGAATTGGCGCACAGTAATCATTAGTTTGAGCGCTCTACCTGTGTCTTTATTACTAGGGATGATGATTCTCAACTGGACGGGACAAGGCATAAACACTATGACTTTAGGTGGACTAGTGGTAGCCATCGGTTCAGTGGTAGATGACGCAATTGTTGATATGGAAAACGTCTACCGCCGTCTGCGGGAAAACCAACTCGTTGGAAATCCCATTCCGCCCTTGCAAGTAGTCTTCAATGGTTCGGTGGAAGTGCGCGTTAGTGTCCTCTTCGCCACAATTATTATTGCCGTCGTCTTTGCACCAATTTTCGCCCTCTCTGGTGTGGAAGGTCGGATTTTTACACCGATGGGTTTAGCTTATCTGCTGTCAATTGCTGCTTCTACTTTGGTAGCACTGACATTGACCCCAGCCATGTGCGCCTTACTGCTGGTGAATACAAGATTGCCCAGTACAGAAACTTGGTTAGAAAAACAAACGCATAAACTTTACCGTCCAGCTTTAAAGTTTTCTATTCGTCGCCCGAAAATTGTTTTGGCAACAGCGATCGCTGGTTTTATCGCTTCCGTAGTAATTCTAATTAATTTAGGACAAGTTTTTTTACCAGAATTTCAAGACCGCGCCCTCGTAGTTGCCACAGTTCTCATGCCTGGTGAATCTTTGGAAGCTACTAATCAAACAGGGTTGGCGATAGAAAAAGCTTTGAAAAAAAATCCCGGAGTTGAAACCGCTCAATTCCGTTCTGGACGCGCTCAAGGAGATACTGAGGTAGCTGGTGTTAACGCTGGGGAATTGGATGTCCAACTGAGTGAGGAGGGAGCAAAAGACCGAGATAAAACGATTGAAATGATTCGTAAAGAATTTGAGAAAATTCCTGGAGTCGTTCCTAATATCGGTGGTTTTATTTCTCACCGGATGGATGAGGTACTGTCGGGGGTAAGAAGTGCGATCGCTGTCAAAATCTTCGGTCCCGATTTAGAACAACTGCGTACCCTTGGTCAACAAGTTCAATCAGCTATGAGTGAGGTTTCGGGTTTAGCAGACTTGCAATTAGAACCGCAAGTACCAATGAAACAGGTACAAATTCAATTCGATCGGGATGCGGCGGCTCGTTATGGTCTAACCATTGGGGAACTCTCAGAGACGGTAGAAACTGCACTCAACGGACGAGTCGTTTCCCAAATATTGGAACAACAACAGACCTTTGATATGGTGGTTTGGTTGCCAGAAAAATACCGTAACAATATTGAAATTATCAGTAATTTGTTAGTTGATACACCCAACGGACAAAAAATTCCCTTAGCCCAAGTCGCCAAAATCGACTATAGTACAGGCCCTAACACCATCAACCGCGAGAACGTCTCCCGTTACATAGTTGTATCTACCAACGTAGCTGGGCGAGATTTGGGTTCTGTAATTAGGGATATTCGGGATAGGGTTAAACAACAGGTACAATTGCCCCCCGGATATTTCATTGAATACGGCGGTCAATTTGAAGCCCAAGAGGGAGCGACAAAAACTTTACTTTGGGCTGGGGTATTAGCATTTGTAGCGATCGCCGTTTTACTTTACTTTGCTGTGAAGTCAATTCCTGCCACTATTATGATTTTGATCAATTTGCCTTTAGCATTAATTGGTGGTGTGGTTTCCATCGCCTTGACTAGCGGCATTGTCTCTGTAGCTTCAATGGTAGGATTTATTACTTTATTTGGTGTGGCAGCGCGTAACGGACTTTTGTTGGTTGAAAACTACAATGCCAGATTAGCAGAGGGGCAACCTTTAGGGCAGGTTTTGCTGGAAGGGTCAATGGAACGCCTAGTTGCTATTTTAATGACAGCGTTAGCATCGGCTCTAGGTATGGTGCCTTTGGTAATTGGTAGTGGAGCCGGAAAAGAAATCCTCCAACCGTTAGCAGTAGTGGTATTAGGTGGATTGTTTACCTCTACTGCTTTAACTCTGTTGGTACTTCCGGCTTGTTACGTGCAGTTTCGTAAGTTTTTGGTTCCCAAAAAAGTTGAATCTGTTGCTCAGATTGAAATGACTGAAAGAGTTAGTGTCTAGTTTGAATCTTGCAAGTTTATCAGGAGTCTAAACCCATGAATATTTTTCCTAAAAGCTTCATCATTTTCAGTGGGATAAGTTTACTTTTCTTGGCAGCTTGTAGTGCCAGTAATCAAGCAACAAATTCTCCAATTAATAGCCAGGAAAAAGCACCGACAGAAACGGCTGCTAAAACTGAAGCTACAGCAAAAGATGGCGAAAAACACAGCGAAGGAGATGGTCACGATCACTCTAAAGATGGCAATAATGCTGCTCATAAGGGTCAAGTGGTAGAAGTGGGTAAATATCATTTAGAGTTTAAACCTGATATTCAAAAAGAGGGAACTCATTTAGATGTTTTTGTCCACGATGAACAAGACAAGGAAATTAAAGACGCTAAATTGACGGCTCAAATTCAATTACCAGACGGGAGTAATAAAACTTTAGAAATTCCTTATAAAACTGATGAAAAGCATTACGGTAATGTTCTCAGAGAAACTACACCAGGAGATTATAAAGTGGTAGTCCAAAGTGAGATTAACGGCGAAAAGTTTAACGGTCGCTTTAACTTTAAGCGATAGTCAATTTACCCTAACCAGTTCGACTCTCATTTTCGTTCAAAACTAGTTTTAGCTTATTTATTCATTGATGTTTGCTGTCCTTTCTGTTGTTACAAGTGATATATCAGTGAGTCCAATAAATGTTGCGATCGCCCTAATGAAATCTGTCACTAAATTTTGCTATTCACCACAATACTTATTACTCTAACAGCCAAGATGAAGAGAACACTGATTTACACGACTGCATTGACTCTGGCTACCGCCGTTTTAATTTCTGCTGGCTATGTGAGTGCTAATATGAATGAGGGTGGAAGTCCCAATGTTGGTAATGGGCAGATTTTTTCTAATCGCTGGCGTATTGTTAAACAGACCTTTCGCTTACGCATCCCCCAAAATAACAAATTCCTTTCTCAACTAATTATTGAGGTTCCATCCACTGTAGCTGTTAGTAATGATATTGATGTGCGGGATGAAACGGGTCAAAAAATCAACATTAATATTTCTGCCGATGGGAAAAAAATCATCCTAGATTTTCCTGAAAAAATTAGTTCTAATACAATGCTCATTGAACTCAACAAAGTAAGACAACCAATTCAGGGTTCGGCTTCTATCTATAGATTTTCTGTTAAAGTTGTTGGCAGTAACACAGAAATTTACATAGGTGAAGCTAGATTTCTCACGTTTTAATTTATGCTTTCCAGACCCGTTATTTTTACGTCTTTAACGTCTGTACTAGCAGTAGTTCATTTTTCTTAAGTATTCCTAAATTCATGACAGCTGATTTTTATAATAATCTCCTCTCATAAACATAAATTTCACGCTGATTTCACCTCACTATGTCATTCTAGTAATAACAGAGTAATTGATTAAAAATGAATCTGTAACTTAATTAACCCGGTCAATTCCTCAGAGGAGTTAGATAGTGAGAACACTAATTTTTTCGACTGCTGTAGCTTTGGTTCTGGTAGCTCCATTTTCTGCTAGCTATGCTAGTGCTAGGACAGGATCTACTCCTCATATCGATGGCTCTGTACAATTTCCTCAAAATAAGTCGCGGATCGTTCGACATACAATTCGGTTGCACATTCCTCAAGGTAGTAGTCCTCTTTCTCAGCTAATTATTGCCGTTCCAGAAGGATTAGTAGTTAGTAACAATATCACCTTGAAAGAAAAGTCAGAACGGGAAATTAACGCTAATTTTTCTATCATAGGCAACAAAGTTATAGTGAATTTTCCTCAACCCGTTACTCCTGAATCAAAACTCGAACTTGACCTGAATAATGTAAGAAGAAGAGGAACTTCTAACGCTTGGCTTTATCAAATTTCTGCTAAATTTGTTGGAACTGATAGAGAGATGCCCATTGGCATAGCTCGGCTTCGTGTCTATTAGATCTATTTTTTTGATAACAAGCTGTAAAATCATTACTTCGTGAGGGTTTTACAGCTTGTTGTCTCCTCGTTAGAGTAAAAGCATAGAAATTTCATCACGGTTTTATTCTCATAGATGAAACTAATAGATAGGAGAATTTGAATTACCGCAATGAATAAAATGAATAAGTGGTTTTGCCTCGCTACAATCGCTCTAATATTCAGCACTTCAATTCCAAGTGTATGGGCTAAGGAAAATGCAAAGTTCACCCATGTTTTTGACGGTACTGCCTACCCTATAAGCCCTCAGTACCAAGGGGCTATTCATCAGTTTAAGGTTCATGTGCAGGGAAAAGCCCTTTCAGAACTTTCCATTGATTTACCAGAAGGGGTGAACATCACTGAAGGAATTGAAGTAACAAATCAATCTGGTCAAAAAGTTGCAGCTACAATTTCCATCAATGATAGAACAGCTAAGGTAGTTTTCTCACAACCCGTAGCTCCTGAAACAACGATATTAGTTTCTATGAGAGGCGTTACTACCCCAGGTTACGAGCAAACTTGGCAGTACCATATCTCTGTGGAAAAGGTAGGCATGAGCGCACAAATTCCTCTTGGCATAGTTGATATTGCGACCTACAGATAAACAGTCAGGAGAGACATACTGATTTTATTCAGGACTGTCGTTGCTGGGAATATCGAAATTCCTCTGGGAACCGCTCGAATTCAAACCTCTGGTAGATAGGCTCGGGGATTTTTTTATGAAAGTTCTGCTAGTTGAAGATGAGTCAGTCCTGGGTGAGGCAATTAAGCGAACCTTGAACCAGGAAAAATATATTGTTGATTGGGTTTTAAATGGCACTCAGGCTTGGGACTGTTTAGAAGACCAAAAAACACCGTATACGCTAGCTATCTTCGATTGGTTACTGCCAGGAATATCCGGTTTAGAATTGCTGCGTAGGCTGCGTACTCGCAATAATCCCTTGCCCGTATTGATGCTGACAGCAAAAGACCGCATGGAAGATAGGGTGACTGGACTGGATGCAGGGGCAGATGATTATTTGGTGAAGCCATTTGGCATGGAGGAATTGTTAGCGCGACTGCGGGCTTTGCAGAGACGCTCCCCTCAGTTCCAACCCCAGCAACTTCAAGTCGGTCACTTCATCTTAGATTACGGCACTTGTACGGTTTGCCTTCAGCACGCCAATGGTGACAAACAAGTTATTCCTCTAACCAGAAAAGAATTTCAGGTGCTGGAATACTTCTTGAAACACCCCAACCAATATATTACCCGCGACCAGCTTTTGGACTATCTTTATGAAATGAATGCAGAACGCATTAGTAATGTCATCGCGGCTCAAATCCGACTGGTGCGACGCAAACTGTCAGAACTTGGCTGTGATGGTTTAATTGAAACTGTTCCGGGCATGGGCTATCGATTCAATCTTAATGATGCAAACTAAACCGTTTCGTCAAACTCGCTGGCGACTGGCCCTTTGGTATGCAATCGTTATGGGTTTCATTCTCGGTATTTGCGGTTTTGGGGTTTATGAAGTAATGATCTATGCCCATTTGGTAGCAATTGACCGAGAGCTAAAGTCTGTAACGGGAACATTACATGACAGCATTGAACCCAATCTGAAGCAGTTGGGAGTGCTGGAGCCAATTTTTCAGCAGCTTTTACCCAATATTTGTCGAGCTGAGTCTAGCTGCTCTACTCAAAAGATTTACGGACAAAGTTACCACACTTCTACCGAACGCCACATTCTGAGTGCTATTTACCAAGGGAATTACTATTACATTCGGTTTGTCAATGGTGAGGGACAATTGATTGCTATGGCAGGTCTCCAACCTGAAGGGCTGCCGTTGATTGTAAGCAAAGATGCTTGGCAAACGCTCAAAGATCGACAAGGCGAGCGTTATCATCAAATGTCTCTGCCGCTGCATACTCAAGACAATCAACTTTGGGGCTATATACAAGTCGGGCGGAGTCTCAAAGACCTCGATAGTCGTCTTGCTGCCTTGAAATTATTTTTAGGGCTGGGATTGCCAATTACGGTACTTCTGGTTGGGGGTTCTAGTTGGTGGTTAGCGGGGTTGGCGATGCGACCGATTGACCACTCCTATCAACAAATGAAACAGTTTACATCTGATGCTGCCCATGAATTGCGGACTCCTGTGGCAGCAATTCAAGCAGCGGTTGAATCTGTACTCAGGATGCCTCATCTATCTGAATCAGAGGCGCGAGATACTCTAAAAAACGTAGTGAGTCAGAATCATCGATTGATTGAAATGATTGAGGATTTATTGCTCCTCTCCCGATTAGAGCAGCCGAAAATATTGATACAGTGGAAAGCTTGTTCTCTCAACGATTTGGTGGGAGACCTGGTAGAAGAGTTCGCTGATATGGCCTTCGCTGCCAAGGTAACGCTAAAATCGGAAGTGCGGCTACACCAGCCGCTGTATGTTGTAGGGGACGAAAATCAACTCTATCGCCTGGTTTCTAACTTAATTACTAATGCAATTAAATACACGCTAACTGGGGGTCAAATCATCGTTGTTTTGGATCGCAGCAACGGTCATGCTTTGATTGAGGTTCGAGATACGGGGATTGGAATTGCACTGGCGGAGCAAGAGCGAATTTTTGAGCGTTTCTATCGCGTGAGTAGCGATCGCTCCCGCAATACAGGTGGGGCTGGTTTAGGGTTGGCAATTGCTCAAGCGATCGTTCAGGCACATGGGGGTAGCCTTACTGTACAGAGTGATTTGGGTCAAGGTAGCACTTTTACTATTCGATTGCCTTTGGGAATTCACCCATCCTCAAACACTACCATAGCCGAATAACAGTATGTTTTAGGACGATCTTTGGAATGATTAACTAACAGTCAGTAGACCGAAAAGTTTTGCGATCTACTGACTGTTAGTTAATCATTCTTTTCCTTTTCTGTTACTTACTCAGCAAGCTCTACAGAAACGGACTAGGATGAGAAACAGCCGCTATAGCTTGCTTGAATATTGAGTCAGAATATAAAAAGAAGCTGTGAGGGTTTGAACAATGAACTGGCTGCATAAGTCTGGTGTAATGAGTGGCATCCTGCTGTCGATCGCGGCAACTACTTTTTTAGCCTCTGAAAAGGCAATTTCAGTCGAGGTAGCAGATACTAGAGCAGTTGAACTACTCAATCAAGGGAAAACTCGTGCAAGACAAGGTGACTTACAGGGAGCGATCGCTGCTTATACTCAAGCCATTGCTGCTAATCCAAGATACACCCAGGCTTATATCGAGCGAGGACTGGCACACCATGATTTAGGAGACTTTAGACAAGCAATCGCAGATTTTGAGCAGGCAGTGAAACTCGATCCTGATAGCGCTAGAGCAATTTACAATCGAGGAGAAGCAAAAGCTGATATAGGGGATTTATCCAGTGCCTTGACAGATATGACACAGGCAATCCGTCTCAATGCTAACTATGCAGAGGCATATAACAATCGAGGTGTTATTCAAGCCCAAATGGGCAATTTACAGGCTGCTATTAGTGATTTAGATCGAGCTGTTCAAGCAAAGCCAAATTACGCTGATGCTTACTATAACCGCGGAAAAGCGAAAATGGCTTTAGGAGATGCAACAGGTGCTATCTCTGATTTTACACTCGCAATTCAGCTTAACTCTAATCTCCCAGATGCCTATGGCAATAGGGGAATTCTTTATGCCAAAACTGGAAATCAGCAGGCGGCACTGCAAGATTTACAAACGGCTGCCCGATTGTTCCAGCAGGCTGGCGATCGAGATAGCTACAGTCTAACGTTAGGATATATTCAGCAAATCCAGCAGGCTCCCAATCGTACTAAAGAGTCCGTCAATGAAAACATCTACCCCAACCGCAGTAATTAAACTGGGATCGAGGTAAAGGTTAAGACGCTTAGAAAGGCGTTAGGCAAAGCGATCTCCTATCCTCAATTCAAATCGGTTTTGAGAACGTTTAGACTCTCGCGAAGGAGAGAGAATGCGTTGATGCAAATAATTAGGGAAACCAACAAGCTAGCGATCGCATCAGCCCACAGCCAGTTCAACAAAAGGACTGCCAAAGATGCAAATAAAAGGCTAATCGAGTTAACCGCATCAGCGATCGCGTGAAGGAATATACCCCGTATATTTAAGCTGTGATGGCTCTCCTCATAGAGCAAGGCAGCATTTACCCCTTTTACCACAAGTCATAAAACAGCCATTATGAGTATTGGTAGACCTGCACTAACCTGCGGTTCTTGAATCTGGTCGATCGCTTCGCTGGCTACAAATACAGCAATTCCAAGTAGAAGCAGGCTATTCATTAAAGCTGCCCAGGCATCTAGATGAACTGGATCGATGTTGAGCTTATTTGACGGACGATGGGTTAATTCAGCCGCTACTAGCGCAACCGCGATCGCAAAGACATCAACCATCATGTGTCCGGCAACCGCAAGTAGAGACAAGCTATGAACCCAAAGCCCAACAATCAATTCTGCCAGGAAAAGCGCATTCCGCATTCCCAACACAATCCATAGGAGCTTGATGGGCTGTTCTTTCCTGTCAATTGAAGGTGTAGATGTATACATGGCTGGGCAGGTGTTATTGGGAGTAGAGTCAGCTATCCTCTTGCAGTTCACGTAACACGGCTTCAACGTTGCTGCTTCCTGAAAGTTACTTTGAACGGCTTGGAGATAGCCCATGTACGTTGTTTCTTTTACAACTTATTCTGAAAATTACTGGGTCCCTTGTACCCAGAGAGTTGGGCTAATTCTTTAAGAGATTTCGTCCCACTGGGCAGCTTTTGACCGTTAATTTCCCAGGTTGGATAGCTTTGAATTTGTTGCTGCTGACATTCAGGTGTTTGTCCTCGACCATCTGGCCTAGAACACTCAACATAGGTAATGTATTGAACCGCCTCTTTACCAAAGAGTTGCTTTTGTTCATGACAATGAGGACACCAGAAAGCACCGTAGAATACAGCTCCAACCTGGGTTAAATGTTTTGCCAAAGCTATCTCTGCCTGACCAGAAGTTGTGGTCACTTTATATCTAGACATTGCTTGCTCAGTTCCAGATTCACCGCTCGCTGGGTTATTTACATTGGCATAAATCCCTAAAGTACCCACCAATACAATTACTGTAATAATTACCCCACTAAAGATCAGTTGCCCAACATCCTGCCACTCCTGCCCAATCAAAGAGAGGATAAACAAACTGATAGAGAGAATTGCGGAGGCAAGGCAATACAAACAGACTGCTTTAATCTCAAACACCAGCAAATACATGAGATAAAAGCTAAACATCATCATCGCAGTACTGCCTAAAAACAGCAGCAGCCCTGTCCAGTTTTCCAGAGAGTTAGAAGCTTGCTTTTGTTTGGATGAGTCTGCCAGTAAGGAAAGCTTTGAAGGTGTGAAAACCAGAGGTGCGATTGCAAAGACAATGATGCTGGCATAAGCAAGAAAACCAAATAGCGCCAACGGTAATCCAAACACCGTTGCATAGGGACTGGAAAGTACGATATCACAGCCATTAGTTGGGCAAGCAGCTTTGTTACCCGTCAATTTGCTGTAGGTTAGATAGGCAGTGACGACAGCTCCAATTGTGGCAAGCCCTGCCATAATGAGACGCGACCAGCGATGAATCCAGGGAGTAGGACGTTTACGGGGCATAATTTCTCAATGAACTACATCAAAAAATTCGTTTCTCTTTAAGCACCTGAAGCGATCTTTTTAGAAAAGAAGAATCTATTTTGCAATTCGGGTTGCATTCAAAATCGCCAGTAGAGCTACACCGACATCAGCAAACACTGCCTCCCACAGGGTCGCTACTCCAATGGCTCCTAGCGCAATAAAGATTACCTTAATCGTCAGCGCCACTATAATGTTTTGCACCACAATCTGACGAGTTTTGCGGGCAACTTTGATCGCTTCTGCCACCTTAGAGGGAGCATCGGTCATTAACACAACATCCGCTGTTTCAATGGCAGCATCCGATCCTAATCCACCCATTGCCATGCCGACATCGGCTCTGGCAATCACTGGCGCATCATTAATCCCATCACCAACAAATGCCAGTTTTACTTTGCCCGATCGATCTAGCAGTTTCTCAATTTCATCTACTTTTCCTTCTGGCAGTAATTGAGCGACAAACGCATCTAAACCAAGGTGACGGGCGACGGACTGAGCAACCATCTGGTTATCTCCCGTCAGCATTACGGTCTTCTCAACACCCATTCGTTTTAAGTCTCGAACCGCTTGAGCCGCATCTTCTTTGATCCGATCGGCAATCAGAATGTATCCGGCGTAGCGTCCATCAACTGCTACGTGAACGACCGTACCTGCCACATCACAAGTATCATGGTCAATCTTTTCTCGATGCAATAAGCGATCGTTTCCCGCAATCACCACTTGATTTTGCACAGTAGCTCGGATACCATGCCCTGCAATTTCTTCGTAATCCGTCACTTCAGACTCAGCGATCGGTTGAGCATAAGCTTCCCGAATCGATTGCGCCACAGGATGATTTGAGTGAGATTCTGCTTTTGCTGCTAGCGTCAGCAGTTCAGATTCAGAAAACCCATTTCTAGTGACAACTTGGGTAACTTTAAACGTGCCTTGGGTTAAGGTTCCCGTTTTATCAAACACAACAGTTTTAACCGCTGTAAGGGAGTCCAAGAAGGAAGACCCTTTGACCAAAATTCCACGCTTAGCGGCTCCCCCAATTCCACCGAAATAGCCAAGCGGAATGCTAATTACCAATCCACAGGGACAGGAGATGACTAGCAGTACCAGGGCACGATAAACCCAATCGGAACGATCTACCCCCGGAATGAATAACGGTGGTAACAGGGCAACGGCTAATGAGAGAAAGACAACCACAGGGGTGTAGTAGCGAGCAAACTGGGTAATGAATTTTTCAGTGGATGCCTTTTTGCTGGAAGCATTTTCAACTAGGTCAAGCACCTTCGCGATCGAGGATTCTCCGAACAGCTTGGTGACTCGAATCGTCAGCACACCAGATTGGTTAATCATGCCTGCGAGAATTGGATCTCTAGGCTTAACGGTGCGTGGAACCGATTCTCCGGTCAAGGCTGACGTATCTACCTGTGAAGTTCCTTCTAAGATCTCGCCATCCAGTGGGACTTTCTCACCGGGTTTCACCAAAATTAAGTCCCCAACCTTCACTGTTTCTGGCGAAACCTGTTGAACTGTGCCATTCCGCTTGAGATTAGCGGTATCGGGTCGCACTTCCAGTAGGGCTTTGATGGAACGGCGCGATCGCCCCACGGAGTATTCCTGAAATAGCTCCCCTACTCTAAAGAACAGCATAACTGCAACGGCTTCGGGAAGTTGATGAATGGCAAGTGCGCCCAAGGTTGCGATCGTCATCAAAAAGTTTTCGTCAAAGATCTGCCCCCTGAGAATGTTGCGTCCCGCTGTTTTCAGCACTGTCCAACCACTCAACAGGTAGGCAGGAATAATAACCGCAAATTCGGCAAGGTTGTAAGGCGTGTTGTGTAAGGGTTCCTCAAACAGGATGGCAATGGCAAAGAAAGCGATCGCAATCAGTACAGGCGGTAACTCTTTCTTGAGATTAAATTCGCCAGAGCCATGACTGTGCTCACGATCCTGTCCCTCTTCCTCGTCATGCTCATGATCGGTATGCCCTTCTTCATGGCTGTGTCCTTCTGCATGAGAGCGATCGTGTTCACGCACTTTAAGCGGTGCAGACGATTTCGGATCTCCAAGGGTGTAGCCCAAAGCTTTGATTCGCTCTTGAATCGTTGCCTCGCTCACCTGCTCTGGATTATATGTTACGGTTAACCGCCCAGTTGCCACGGTTACAGATGCCTCTGCAACCCCTTTCAATCGTTCCAGGCTACCCTCTATCTTCATTTTGCAGCTTGTGCAGTCCATACCGCCGACCTGCATCTGCTGAGTTTTGAGCGGTGACGATTGAGCCATAGGTTTTCAATACGACTTGAAAAAGAACTTTTTTGAACTGTAGCATAAATTCTGAAATATCTGAAGATATATTCAGATATTAAAGTGTTAGAATGAGAATCATTTTCTGCATTGACCCCCTATTCTGTCCTTAGTCACTAACGCTTATGAACAAATCATCGCTGCCAAAATCACAACCCTTCCAAAGTGAAGAGGTACCCAGTTGCGATACACCTCTGGTTCATCTAGAGCAGGTGCGGCAGGTTCAACCAGAGGTGATGTCGTTAGATCGGGCACAACAGATGGCCGAGTTTTTCAATGCACTTGCCGATCCGAGTCGTTTGCGGTTGATGTCGGCATTAGCCAGTCAAGAACTCTGCGTTTGTGATTTAGCGGCAGCAGTGAAGGTAAGTGAATCTGCGGTTTCCCATCAATTGCGAATTTTGCGATCGCAACGCTTGGTAAAATATCGCCGGGTTGGACGCAATGTTTACTACAGCTTGGCAGATAGCCACGTAATGAACCTGTACCGAGAAGTCGCAGAGCATTTGAATGAATTGGATTAAGGAGATGAAAGTGGATATTCCAATTGCTTGTACCTTGAACAAAGTAAAGGGTGTGGTCAAAAGTAGTTGGTGGGTGAGATCGCTATCTAATAGTAGAGATAAAATTTGAGACAATAATCATGAGGACAAGTTTGAATCAAAGGGTATTGACAAAGCCCTAAGTAGAGTAGTACTACTACTCTGCTTTCGGTGACTCAGTATTCGTGCCAGCAGCGATTGTTACATTTCTTTACGTCGTGTCCTATTTTGCGCGTATCTCGGCTTTACCTCAAGCAGGGATATATTCGGATTTGAATCTTTGAATGGGATACCTACCGAGGAGATCCCGCCACACTTCAAACCTGGTAAGGCATTGAAGGCAGAAGTACTGGAATTGAAGAAACAGCAGAAGCGGGCTAAAGCCCAGGAAGCGAGTAACGTCGATGAAGCAAGAAGTTCGCCGCCTACGGTCACTGATAAGCCCAAGCCTGCAATCAAAAAGAAGGTTGTAGTGCCACCTCCAACTTAAGGAACTGGTGTTCGCACTTTAGATAACTAGCAACTTGAGTTAATAAATTCATATTGCATCTATCTAACGTCTTGAGGAAGAAGACACCTATGGGTGGAACTATTATTTAGTTAAGCTGTATTAAACTGTGCAACATCTGTCGAGCTAAAAGAGGAAGTTAAAATGCTCAAAT
This sequence comes from [Phormidium] sp. LEGE 05292, assembly GCF_015207735.1. Lineage (GTDB taxonomy): Bacteria > Cyanobacteriota > Cyanobacteriia > Cyanobacteriales > Aerosakkonemataceae > Floridanema. Next base: position 17,668 of record NZ_JADEWG010000009.1, on the reverse strand, counting down.
CACTTCTGACAGGTAGCTCTGTTTTACTGTTTTTGGTTGCAGGTACACTCTCTGCTAGAGCAGAAGCTCCACCGCCAGGAGAATATTTCTACCCAGAGCCAACACAACCAACCCAGCCGTTAACTGGATCGGTACCCATTTATGATACGCTGCCGCAGTTGAGTGATGGTAACTTGACGGAATACGCTGCTACAGATGCCATACCAGTTCTACAACTTGGCAGTCGCGGGGTAGTGGTAGAGGATGTACAAAAATTTCTCCAGCAGGCGGGACTTTATACAGGAGCCATTGATGGTATTTTTGGCCTCCAATCACAGGCAGCCGTAGCACAATTTCAAACCCAGGCGAGACTTACTCCTGATGGCATTATTGGTTTTGATACTTGGAAAGCTCTGGTTCGCTCACAACCAAGTTAATCATTTAGCAGGTGGAGATACCATTCCTTCGGATCCCCATCGTTGTTTCCTCGCATGAATTCCTTGAATTTGTTGGTTGGTAATAGTTATCAACACCTTGAATAAAAAGCCGTTTAGCTTTTTGGCTCTGGATTGATATATCAGCAAATTTACTTTCTACTCCGATCTACCTCTATAATAGCCAGATTACGAAAGCTCCTATTTAGCTGCAATTATTGCCGTGACCAGGCATTAGCTCTATCCTAATACTCTTAACAACTAACCTATTAGCAAAATTTATCACCATAAGTTCGGGAGAACCGTCTTCTCTAGTAAAGAATCTTCAAAAAACTAGTGTGTAATTAATTCTGTCCAATTACTTATTTTGTTAGATTCAATTGGCCTCTCAATATATAGCCTTTCTCTGACTTATGAGGTACATATTGTTGGCTAACCATAGTGTAATATAAAATCTTATTTATTATCCATCTACCCTAAAATTTTTCGCTCTTCATATTGGCAAAGTGGTCTTGTAATAGTTTGTGGAAGAATTGATAGCGACCCCCAATTTTTATGATAAATAAGCGTTCTTCTGCATAATGGAGAAAGCGAGCGTAGTTCCAAGGTATGTAACCATTGCGCCAAAGCAAGAATCGCAACAAAAAATGTTGAAGACAAGCCATTCCGCCTGTTAATAGTGCTATCGTTGGCACTACTGTTGCTCCAGTAATTAGCGTGGAAAAAGCTATTCCATCTGTCAAAGTAATTGTTAAACCTAATCCCAAACAACTTATTAGTATAAATATTAATGAGATGCGTGTTGAATAAAAAATATCTTGATTGGGAGCTTTTCTTTGTTTGATTTCTAGCCGCTCACTCGTGAAAGCTAAATTACCTAACAAAACTAAACTAAATATGCCTCCGAAAATTAATCTGGGAATTAATTGCGTATTTACTCCAAATGCCAAACTTAAAATTAATACACTCACTCCGTAACCTAAAAATAATTTATAGATCTTTACTTGAGGAAATTTAAAACTCTCAATTGGTGTGATTTGCTTATACAAGTATTTAAAAGGAAATGATGCTCCTATAGAGCCGATTACAAGTCCAATAATATCCGAAAATGACAACTGTTGTGTAATGGTAGGCAAGACGGTGGTTAAAGAAAAGATTGATATAATAATTATTAAAAGAGTAATATTATAAATTCTTAAATCAGTTGGCTTTAACCAATTGGGTTGCATCTTTTCAATTAAAAATTCAGTTTGAGACTCTCTTTGTAACTGTTGCGCTAACCAAATAAGCCAGAGTCTGGTTTGATGAGAGCTAGGAAACTTTTGTTTGATGTAGGCTTTACTATCAATGTCCCGGCTCAACATTCGTACTACGTAGCTATCAAGCAAATATTGAGTTCGGTCTTCTACAGACGTTAGCTTCTGCCATTGTTCAAAAGATATTTCTTCATAGGCTAGAATAGAAACATTAAGCAGCAAAGGATTTCTGGCTAACTTTAATAGATTGGGGTTGTTGCTAATACTTTGCCAAAAGTAGGTATGGCTAATATTAGATAAGTACTCCTGAAGTTGAGAGTTAGTTAAGGATTTTAAGCTGATGGAGTTGCTGAGTTCAAGGCGAGTATCATAATTTTCATATTCACCTAAGCGGCTACAAACAACTAGATGTTTAGGACGGTATTCTCCCTTCATTAGCTCGTTAATTGCCTGCACGCAAAGTTCTTGACGAGTTGATTGTAGTTCATCCAAACCATCCAATAGTGGTATAATTCGTTGATTCTTTAGCCATTCTCTGATCAACCCCTTTAAGGGTAAAAACTGTGATTCGATCGTAGTTACCAACCAATCAGCTATAGTTTGGCGATCGTCCCTCCAAGATGAAAGGTTGCACACCCAAGGAATTGGATAATTAGCCCTCTTTTATCACTAGCGCGGGAGTATAATGAAGACTAAGTGATAGAAGCAAGGCAGGGAGCATGGTAGAGCCTCGTTCACCCGCAGCGACAACTAAATTTATCGATGAATATTGCCAGTGGTATAAAAACTTGTTTTCAGATGTGAGGAGCTTTGAAGCTTTTAAGCATCTTCATGTAGGATGTATATCAGAAATAAAACGTAAAACTTTACCAGAAATAGCTAAGGTAACAGGATTAGATAACCATCAAGGATTACATCATTTTTTAACAGAGTCGCCTTGGGAAATAGAAGATTTAAGAAACATCAGATTAAAGTTAATTTTGCAAGTACTAAAAGGAAAACCAATAGTTTTAATCATTGATGAGACAGGCGATAGAAAAAAAGGTAATAAGACAGATTATGTGAAACGGCAGTACATAGGAAATTTGGGAAAAACAGATAATGGGATTGTGGCAGTAACAGCTTATGGTGTCTTTTGTGGAATGACATTTCCTTTGCTATTTGAAGTATACAAACCTCATGAAAGGCTAAAGCCAGGAGATAAATATCTTAGTAAACCAGAAATAGCAGTTAGGCTATTGGAAAAACTCAAGAAAATGGGGTTTAAGTTTAACTTAGTATTAGCAGATAGCTTGTATGGAGAGAGCGGAAAGAATTTTATTCAATCATTAAATGAACATCAATTAAAATATATTGTAGCGATTCGCTCAAACCATTATGTGGAGTTGCTTTCCAGGCAAAGAATGCAATATCTCAAATGGCACAAATTTCAGAGAGTTTTCTGTGATCTGCGCCAAGAAACTCGATTTACTCGTGAAATAATATTTGGTAAACGTGGCGAAGTTAGGTATTGGCAGATCACCACCGATGCTGCGCAGCTACCAGGTAACTCAACTTGGTATGTGATGAGTAAATATCCCGATATTACACCGAGAGAAGTAGGAAACTATTATGGACTAAGAACTTGGGTAGAATATGGTTTAAAACAAAGTAAAGATGAATTAGGTTGGGCTGACTTTCGTGTAACTAACTATCGCCAAATTGAACGCTGGTGGGAGATTATCTGTAGCGTTTACCTGATGGTGAGTCTGCATTCGGAACAGATGCACGGTAGTTTAACACAATCAGACTCACAACTTTCTTTGCACCAGTGGTGGGATCAAGGACTGGGCTGGAAAAATTTACTTACAGCGCTTTGCGCTGTTATGAGGTACAATAAAATATCATTTTATAGCCAAAGCTAATGAAAGCGTATTCGGTTGAGTTCCGCAAAAGAATAGTGGTAGCACATTTGGTAGAAAAGATGTCAATCAGGAAAGTAGCTACCCAATTTGCTGTCAGTACAAGTTTAGTCCAAAAGTTGGTAAAACAACAACGAACAGAAGGAAATTTACAGCCCAAACAAAGGGGAAAACCACAGTTCAGTCACCTAAAAAATGCGGAAGCAGAAGTCAAAATATTGGTAGCAGAGCATCCAGATGCCACGTTAGCAGAGTTATGTGAATTGTTTGCTTCTAAAACCGGAAATTGGGTGAGTAAATCGGCGATGTGTCGCTATTTGCAAAAATTAGAGTTAAATCGAAAAAAAAACTGGCTACAGTAGCCAAGCAGCCACAGAAAGAGTGCAAAAATTGAGAGTTGAGTATCGGGAAAAAATCAAGCATATCGAGCCAGAAAATCTCGTATTTTTGGATGAAACTGGGATTCTATTGGGGTTGACCAGAACTCATGCTCGCTCATATCCAGGCACAAGAGTAACTCAACTAAAACCATTTTATCGGGCAGCTAAAGTCACAGCTATTGGCGCAATAAGTATCAACAAAGTCCTGGCATTGATGACCATGAATGATTCAATGGATGGCCAAGCATTTGCCGTATTTATTGAGAAATTTTTATGCCCTGAATTATGGCCAGGAGCCGTAGTAGTTATGGATAATTTACCTGCCCATAAACTAGCATCTATTGAGCCTATGATTCAATCTGTAGGTGCAAGTGTTATTTGTTTATCTCCTTACTCTCCAGATTTTAACCCCATAGAACTTTGGTGGTCACAACTCAAATCTTTTTTACGTAAATTCGCTCCTACTAACACCTTGATGATTGACAGAATCATCAAGGTAGCTCTCCATTTAATCAATCCTCAACATTTAAGGAATTGGTTTGCTCGTTGCTGCTACTGTACCTTATAACAGCGCAAAGCGCTGTAATAACCTTCGTTTAATCCTTCAACCTTTCATCTTATTTAATCTTATCAAACCCTGGTTATTAGTTTTTACTATTCCCCAATTATCTTGGGGATTTTCTCAACTTCAAGACATTATTAATTGCCTCACCCCTTCAACATTCTTTTCTCCGTTTAACCCTAATTTATTATTTTCGTCTGCCTAGAGTGACAAAACAGGGTTAGGATCGGCTTCAGCACGACTAATCAAAGTTTTAGCTAGTTCTAACAGAATAGTAGTCTTTCCCGCTCCTGGCGCACCCAGGATTAACAATCTACCTGCGATTTCTTCTAAGTCAAAGATTTCAATAATGTTAGTATTCGATGGTAAAAGAGAGGAAGGTTTTTCGCCGATCTTAATTTCAATATTACAAAGCTGCTTTACCTGCTGAGGTTGCAACTCCTTAGCCAAGTTTATCGGCTCAGTATAAAGTAGAGATTTCTTTAGCCAAGCGCTAACCATTTGCTTCATTTCCTCTAACAGGAATTGTTCTTTACGCGCTCGAACTAAATTGTTTCCTTTTGCAAACTGCTGACCCAGAAAAATATTATTGTAGATATCGCCGCCTATTTGATTAGCATAAACATTTGTTGCATCTACAATACCGCCCCCAAATTGAGAACCTCTTAGGTCATGATTAGAAACTTTTTTAGGATCTTGCGCTTCAGACATACATTTAGCAAAGGATTGTAGATAGGTTAATATAATCTGAAAATCTCCTAGCGATCGGCGTTGTCAATGTTACCGCCTATCTGCTGGGCATGAACTGTTTCGGCATCTACAATTCCACCAGCTATTTGAGAGTGTTGTAGGTCGTAATTAGAGGATTTAACCACAGCTTTTGCCTCTACAGTGATGGGTTTATTAGCCAATATCTTAACAATTTCCGTGAGATTTGCATTTTGCTGACGATGGATAGCTATCTGTTCATCCTTAGCTTCTAACTGGTATCTATATTTTTCTTCTAATGCTTTTAATTGCAGTTCGTACTCTTGCTTGAGGTATTTCTCAATTTCTGCTTTGTTCGCATTATAAGGAACATTAACCCGAATGACAAAAGCACCATCATTTTTATTTTCAAGAGCTTGAATAGATAGCTCCTCACTACCACACTTAACTTGCAGCTTTTGAAATGAATTAAGGAATGCCTGCCAATCAATGCCGTTACGGAAAATTAGATCGACTGTTGCTACTGCTTGTTGGAATAATTTAGTAAATTCTCCTGAGGCAAAGCTTCCACTACTAGGGCGGCGTTCTTGTCCTCTTTCTTGAAGATAAATATAGTCACAAATTACCCCATCCAACTGGGTGGTACTATTAATATTCCAATCTTGGATGCAGGCTCCTGTTAATGTTGCTTGCTGAAAGTTACTACCCATTACTAGAGCCGTAGATAAATTGGCCTGAGTGAGGTTAGCATTACACAAGTGGCATTCTCTGAGATCGGCTTCTGCCAGATTAGCTTTAGCTAGATTAGTGTTTGCCAATATTGCCTTACTCAAAGATGCTTTCCAAAAGTCTGCTTTGCCGAGGTTTGCTCCACTGAGGTCTGCTTCCCCTAGTAAAGTCGCCACAAGCAAGGATTCAACTAACTGTGCATCTGTGAGATCAGCTTTTGTAAGATACGCCCCTGTGAGGTTAGCTTGATTTAGAGAACCCAATATAAGGGATGATTCCCACATTTGTGCGCTAACGAGAATTGCTTCTGTAAGATTAGCTCGATCGAGGTTGCACTTGTTGAGAATTGCCCCCTTCAGGTTGGCTTTGTACAAAACCGCATTGCTGAGATTAGCTTGGGTGAGGTTCGTCATAGTAAGGAATGCGCCACTGAGATCTGCTCCTGTTAAGTCTGCTCCTGTTAAGTCTGTCCTTGTCAAGTTTGCTTGACGAAAGTTTACTCCACTGAGATTAGCTTCTTGAAGATTAACCAAACAGAGATTTGTTTCACAGAAATTGGCTTCCGTAAAGCGTGCGCCGCGAAGTTTAGCAATGCTGAGGTTAGCTCCCTGAAAATTTGCTCTGCTAAGGTTAGCTCGATTCAGGATGGCCATCCCTAACTCTGCTTCCCTGAGATCTGCCTCACTCAGATTAGCTTTGTTGAAGTTAGCATTTAGCATATCTGCTTTCTGAAGGTAAGCTCCACTGAGATTAGCTTTACTAAAATCTGCCTCTGTAAGTTTGGCTTCTGTGAAGTTAGTTTCTTTTAAGCAAGCATTTTGGAAGCTAGTTCTATCAAGGTCTGCTCGACGGAAGTTTGCTCTGCTAAGATTTGCCCTATTAAACTTTGCCCATTTGACAATAGCCCTGCTGAAATCGATTCCACAGAGGTCTGTATTGCTAATATCAGCACTTTTAAAGTTAGTTCCATCCAAGGAAGCGCCATTAAGTTTTATCCTACTAAGCTTGGCACTCCGAAAGTCAGCGCCCCTAAGATTAGCATTCGAGAGGTCAGCACCACTTAGGTTGACTATACCAAGGTCTGTTTGGCTAAAGTCAATGCCGCGTAGGTTTAGATTGCTAAAGTCTGCTCCGCAAAGTTCGGGTTTAATTTCAGGATTGTTTAACCGCCACTTATTCCAAACCTCTATGCCCTGCTTAAGCAGAGCAAGATGTTTCTCATTGATCATCTTATTGCACCAAAACTTAAGTTTGTTTCCTCTACAAATAAGATGATTACTTGCCTTCTTTCCAACCCTCTAAACTTGCTATAAAGATATTAACCAAAGGATGGTTAATCAATTCTTTAAAAGCTTCAATACTCCCTGCTTTTAGCGTTCCAACCACTCGCGCCTTGAGAGATGGATTACTGTCAATTTGCTTGAGCGCTTCTGTTACAACTGTCTGTTTTTCTTGCTGGGTATTGGTCGGATACGTTTGCTCTAGTTGTTGCAATAGCTGCTGAATTTCTACTGCGGCTTCAACTAAGTTTTGTCTTTGTTCGGGTGCGTAGTTGTTTATATTACCGCCTAAGTGCTGCGCGTGGACTGTCTCAGCGTCTACAATCCCTCCAGCAATTTGGGCATTTTGTAGATTAAAAGTTGAGGACTTTTTTGATTCTTGTGACATCATAATCTCCTTTTCGTTGATAATACCAGCTATTTTATCTGCTTTGACTTCTCCTTGGTTAACCCCAATTCCTATAGAAGATTTACTTTGATCGATGTTTGTTTCACTTACGGTTGCTCCCGTATTGTTACCATAATTATCACCGTAAATATGAATAGTTTTAGCATTTTCATCTTCTGCTAAAAAGTCTAATATTGTAGACTTTGAAAGTTTTAAACAGAGGGCTAAAGCCAAACCAACTAAAGCAGCGTAAGTTTAATTCATGATAGGAGTATTAGGTCTTTTGGAAACTTATACCAATTTTCCACAATTGATAGTAATTTCTAATCACAGCCATACCTTTATGCGGAAGAATCCGGTAGCAATGTCGAGGACGAGTTCATGTTCTTATTTGATACCAAATCCGGGTTAACTACCCGCTTTAATTTTTTCTCTTCTTTGCACTCTATAGCGCTATCGTACATAGCTACCCTACGGAAAGGCTTACGCCTATCGCTAGTGTGTCCTTTGCGGTTAGTTTAAAAAGGGAGTAATCAAAGCGGATTTGGTATGATTAGGGTTTGAAGAACATCTTGCAGCTTATGGCAGAAGTTGTCTAATCTGAAAATACCATAATTAAAAGCATTTTAAGAAAGCGTCTATCTCAATTTCATTTAATGGTAAAAGCAATGTTGATTGGATAAAATCTCTAGTTTCACGCTTGACATAACATGGTGATTGAAGGCAATCTAACAACAATTTGTTAGCGTAGCAGTATGCTCGTAACATTCCCCATTCTTGCTCGGTATCTAATTGCCAATCATAATCAATATTGCGATATTTACGATTCAAGTCTTTAAGCTTATCACCCCAAGCAGCACTATCATGCTTATACCAATGGTAATATTCATCCCAATGATCGTAAACACCTTCTGGCAATTCTTCATCTAGTTTGATAAGTTCCTGCTGAAAATCTTGATTATCAGTCAATGCTATAGCTGAATATAACGTATCAGATAAGGTGTAAAAATTAGTATCGTCAATCGGATGCTTGTTATACATTTCATCAATTTCATAATCCTCATCTCCTTCATCAAGGCTAATAGATGTAAATTCCTCATTTTCAGAATTCCTGTTAGCAATGCGATTTAACAAAGATGCTTGAGCGCGAGCATGAGCCAAATTAAGGTCTAAAGCTAGATTTGGATCGTCAAGAGAAGCACGGAAATCTCCCATACCAAATCCTGAAGCACATCCTTCATAAAAACTTAACTGAATATGGGAATCTAAAGATTGTAATAGCTCGCTCATCTCTAAAAATTCCCAAGTTGAATAGGGAAAAGAGTTTGTATTATCTAATATGCAAATACCTACAGCTAGACAAACGTAAAATGCTTTAATTGCATTAGGCTGATGAGAGCTAGATATTTGACGCGATTTTTGACTAGCCCAAGTTAACAATTCTTGAATGGTTCTATTCTGTGCGGCGGCTAGATCGATTTGATATTTCATTGATAGCAAAAGAACATCAGCACTTCTTAACATCTCAGCAGTTAGTAAGAAAACTTCACGCCATTGTTTATAAAAAGCGTATTTGATTAAATTATTCAGAGCCGAATCATTAAATTCATTTGGATTAGCTTTTGATACAATCTCTTTGGCAGCGAAATACTCGTGAAATGTTAAATGAGAAAAGGAATAAACTTCTCTAGCTCGTTCTACTAATAACCCATGCTGTGCTTCAATAGATTTTAATACAGCTTCGCTATCTAGCGCTAAAGCTTCTGGAACTTGAGAAGATTCTGCCAAGTTTTTAATATAAGAAGCTATATATTCCTGCACATCCTGTTGTCTCCAAAAGTATTCCCCCTTCTCAAAAGTTGTTAAAGCTAAATAACTAAGTAAATCTTCTTTGCGCGGTACAGAGAGATGTTTATAAGCGTTATCACGTTCAATAATACGAGTAGCATCCCATTTCCTTAAGAGTGTATGAGTTGCCCTTTTGTATAACTCAGCACGACTATTAGGAAAGTCTCCAGCATCTTCAAATTCAATACATAACAAAGTTAACAGTAGTGGGTTATTAGCTAGTTCCTTGATTGATTGGTTATTTTGGAGGTTTTCCATAAACCGTTGGTCAGAATTAGAGATATTATTTTTATATGAAAACCACTTACTGACAAAGGCTTGGATTTGTTCTTGGTTGAAATCAGCAACTTCTACATCTGTAAAATGCTCAAATGTATATTCCTTGGCTGCAATTCGGCAAGTCAGGATAAATTTGTTATTAGGGAATCTTTGAGAAATATCACGAATTTCTTTTAAGACGCGGCGATCGTATTCTTGCCGAACCTCATCTAATCCATCTAGCAATAATAGTATTCGTCCTAGCTCAAATAACCGAACTATTTGGTTATTGTCAATGTGGTTATTAGATAATTCCTTACCAATGTAATCGAGTAAACCTATTTTAACATCAGGGTTAGCAAAGTCTTTGAGATATATGAACATTGGTACATAATTATTAAAAATATTTCCTGAAATACATTGAGTTGCTAAATACCTCAAAAAAGTCGTTTTCCCTGCTCCTGGTTTTCCTAAAACCATCAATTTGTCATACTTGGTCACTGCCTCTAATCCAGGCACTCTTTCTTGAGCAACTTTAGGAAGTCCTAAGCGCTCAAAATAATTTACTGAAAATTCTTTGGTAAGCTCATCAATGCTTTTTCGTTGTTTATTAGTAATTTTCTCTAGAATATTGACAGTTGTATAAATATGATTCACCTCAATAGAGTACTGCATATCTAATATCCGCATTATTCCACATTTTTGAATAATGCTTGATTGACATCTTTGCCGAACATTTACAACTAGCTCCTCGATTGATTCAGCATTTTCAAGTTCGGATAAATCAGCAACAACTTCGGACTCTATCTGTAGGATATTACAGAGTTTCATAAAATTTTCTTTATCAACAGGCTTGCTAGAGAAGAAGTTATAGATAGTTGCATTAGATAATTGAGCTTCGATCGCTAATTTTTCCTTAGTCCACCCTTTTAGATTGAGAGCGATTTGGGCAGTTTTTGAACCTTGGTCAGATAATCTCAAAGAACGTTTCGACATAATTAATTTTCAGATTATTTATGGATTCTTTTACTCTAGCAATAACTTTTAGAAGCTTGGTCTAAGAAATCTCTGACTTATCTCCAACTTACCATTAAGATCATTTTTAAATCGTATTATGTAACGGCTTCCCATCATAATTCTTCCATTGCGTTACATAAGACAAATCCTCTGATAGTAGTATAAAACCTTGCCCTTACCACAGATATCTTAGTTATTGCTAACGCAAGAAAACAAGTGAAACAGCAAGCACAGCCACCAAAACGGCTGGTAATCAAACATTTCACTTGTTTATCAATCATGTCTACAATCACAAAAATCAACAGTTTTGCCGCAGAAAGCATTGTGCAACGACTAGCAATTACAGCAGGTGCAAAACCAGTTCGCTTTGATACTAGACAACTGGTGCGTGTTGCCAAAGCTACCAGAATCGGATGGCAGCGTCTCAAAAAAGCTTTTCCTTACCTGCTATCAGAATACGGACGGCATACCAAAAATGGCAAATATGCTGTGGAATGGGATGCCGTACCAGCTGCTATCATTCTCGATTATGTGTATGGACTAGATGTTGTATTTCTCTGGCGGGGATGGTGCATTGGTATCGATGCTACCACTAACAGTAATGCAGTTGCCCAAAAGCAATCCAAACTCGCACTATTGCAACCATTATTACAAGCATTGCAAATAGATCGTGCAGTAGTCGCCCAAGTTGGTAGTCAAGCCAATCGAACTGAATTTATCCAAAACCTACGTCGTGTTATCCAAGGCGAAACTTTTATTCAATTGTAATTAATTATCCATTCTCACTGCGTTCACACGCGCAGTAGGAATGGAAGTTTTTTTAGGTACTTTTTTATGAACTATCACAAAAAGAAAAGCCTCGACCAATTAATTAAAGAATTCCGGCATTATTATTACCAACGTCGTCACCAGAAAAAACATCGCGTCAGAAGAATGTTAACGCAACATTTGTACAAATTACAACGTCAAATTAGGCTATTGATAGAACATTATGAGTAATAAGTAAAGCGTGCTAACGCACAAAGTCTATCGAACAACAAGCAGAGGTAATTGTACATGATTGCTACCGCTAATCCCACCATTGTCACCGAATGTCAAGCAGCGATTAAACTAGCAGAATTTAGTTTAGTTGAATTTGAGTTAGCAGAAAATAATGCAACAATTATTGCAGGTCGTCTACGATTTCCACCATTATGCGCTCGTACTGCAATTAGAGAAATTATCGCGCAATTAGTAGAAAATCAAGGTACTGTTTTATCGCAGCAATGCGTTGGAGATGCAATAGCGACTACCGGATGGTCAAGTTTGGTATTTAATGCACCTCTATCAACTTACCAAAAGCTGCTAAAAACTGCACGTCTATCGAATTTGCAGGTAGTTAGAGATAGCACTAAGGCACTGTTGCAAAAGCTATCGTCAACTGATGAAACTTCTACTGATTCTTTGGATTTAGCAACAACAATTCAAGCAACTAAGGCGATAGTTGCAGATGAATCAATCGATGAAGTAGCTGTTGAGGTCGCAGAATGGTTGGTACTCTCCAAGCCAAGTAACGAACCTGAAGCCAATCATTTATCCAATAGTTCAGGTTTGACAATTGCTACCGAGTCACAACTGGAACAATTAACACTGACCAAGCTCAAAGAACTAGCTGCTAATCATAATATTCAAGGTCGTTCTAGCATGACGAAAAATCTAGAAACTGCTCATAAACTGCTAGTTCCTCAACTTGTTAGATTGGTTGCAATTGATGAAATTTCATAGCCAATAACATTGCTCCCTGGTTGTAGGGAGCAGTTTTTTTATCAATTGTAGATTGATGTAAAGGTTGACATTTAGAAGCCTTGATTAATGGTTTTTCAAGCCATGCCTAACGGCAAAAAAATACTGAAATTAGTTAATTAACGGACAAACATTATGGCTATTTCATTAGGTTCTTTGGGCGTTCGTACCAATTCTCGTAAACTGCTAAATACTGCTGTGGAATTAGCAGAATCGCGCCTTTATTTCCAGGCATTAGCAGATGGTACAGTAGAATCTCATAACGGTAAAGCTGTACGTGCCAAACTGTATCAGCAACTTGAAGAAGTTAGCGATGATGAATTGCTAACATTATGCCATCAACTACTAACACTAATTGAAGTTGGTAAGCGTTCTAGCGATCGTTACGAACGCATCCAAGCTGCTAAAGCTAACAAACCAGAAGTTGCAGCTGCTGACGAATTTTAACCAACTTATACCCGCTCTTACGATGAGGGCGGGCTAGCTTTTTTTCAGCATAAATACAATTGTCACTTGCAACATAAAATGGCGTAGTTTGTGAATCATAAACTGGCTAAACCGCCACGGAAATACAAAGTTTCAGACGGTTTAGCCGTCTGAAACTTTGTATCAAATCTTGGCTAGAGTTCAAATTTTGCATGATAAAGTGGCTATAAGTTTCCTAGCTAAAAGGAAAATAAAAAAGTCAGAAATATTATTTTTTTGCCCGTTATATGGGAACTTTTGTGCCAATATATGGTTTAAAACAGCCAAGATATGGTTCAAAAGAAGTTTTTGTACACAAAAACTTTTTTTGAACTATTATCTTCCACAGCAAAAATTTACTAACAGGAGAGCTATAGTTTTGGGAGTTGTCAACAGCAGTATTTAAATCAAAAGCTTATATGGAGAGCATTTGAGACATCTATTACTCAAAAAATGAATTGTGAAGTATAAATTGGCTTACCCACTTATGAAGCATAAATTGGCGTTTCACGCCAATTTATGCTTCAAGTGACAACAATCTCCCCTAACGGGGTAAAGAAAACTGAACAAGTTATCCAAAATATACAAAACTTATGCAATTTAATTTCAAATTATTGGGAATTTGGTTTTCTAATTGTTCTGGTAATTGCTTTGCACCTGCATTGCAGTTTAACCAATACGGGCTAAGTTTTCGCCGTAAGAACTGGCTCGAAACTCGGTTTTATCGCTGTTCTGATGGTAGCTTTGACTGGAACTCAGACCACATCGCATTCTACTTAGGTAAATGCACTCTGGGCGACGAACATAAAGGATATCCTGATATTTACGAATATAGAGGTATCTTGGGCTATCACCAGTATATTTAATAACTTTATTTAACCGCTTCTCTAATGGGAAGTGGTTTGATTTTTTATGGATAAATTAATGCACGTTACCTTGATGGGGAGCGGTCAACTAAATAATTTAGATTTAATGGAATTTTGTGTCAGTTTTGATAACTGATTCACTAATTGTAATAAACTAAGTTGCTGACGATAGCCGATAATATAAGTAGTATCGGCTATCATAGAAACCAACAATACTCAAACACTCAAACCAATCAAAGCGACAATTGCCACCACAACCCTCACAGTATCAGGAAGATTCACTCTGGGACAAACACCGATTGCAATTAACCCAAACAAAGCCGCACGCAGGGGCAAGAAAAACATTAGCACGATTGCCAAAATAGCCATACTAACTGCGAGCACCCATCCACAGATATCCTGTACTCTCCCCAACACTCGCATCAACTTACTTTCACTTTTCATCACAATTACTCCTTTATTGAACTGGTTTTACTCGTAATAAACAGTATTGAGACACAGCTGCTTTTCCCTTTTCTTTAGCTACCAACGATTGTTGAGCAGCTAATTTGGTACAATTCAAATTAGCTAAACTTTCAGAATTCCAAGTCACAATATTTCTTGCCAACTGACCTTGAGGACTTTGTGCCCAGCGTAAACTTTCAGCTGCATCCATTGTGATTTTTTGTCCTGGCGCATAACCACCTTCCAACCAAATTGGAACAGCCATTCCGCCTAGAAAACCCAATCCCATTGCCGCCACAAACAACCCAAAAGCAGGTAACATTAACGAAAGACGACTGCGTTCTTTGGCAGAACAATAAGCAATCAATCGGTCTACCATTTTGCGAATTTCGATTTCTTGACCCTTAGTAGCAATACGCTTTGCTGTTTCTAATTGGTCGTGAATGGCTTCAGTCCACCTATCAAACAAAGCACTTAGTTCGTGCGGTTTATCTTCTAAAATTACTTGCAATTGTCCTGTCGCTAACATCACTAGGAACAGGGGGTCGTTTGTTTTCAAACCATATTCAACTGCTACTGCTAGTACCCGCTTTTGATACTCAGCATCCTTATCTGCCAATAACTGCAACAGAGCATTTTCATTTCTGGCTTGTACGCCTTCTTTAAAATTAATCACCATATTCCACATCCTGCACTTGTTTACTTTTTTGACCGATTAGATTGCTATTCGTATCAAGCCATTTAGTTATCTCTACTTCCGACTGCTTCAAAACCTCCTCGAATTTGGCAGCATCATTCTGTGAAAGTTCTTCGATGACTTCCCCATCTAAGCTAGCAACCAGTATTGTCTGTCCGTCATTCTCAAAACGCAGTACAAAATATTCCTCTTCCGCGTGAACTGTTACAATGCCAAAAGGTGGCAGTACAAATTCTGTTGTTTCTTGTTCCTGGTATTCTTGCAAAACTGCGTCAATTAAAGTATCTTGAACCTTAAGACGTTCAGTTTCTGCCGCTAATTCGTTGGGTTGTTTTTCTTCAAATTGATCGAAAAACGCTTCTTGTTCAACTTCATGAACTAGCAATTCTCTTAACACATCGAGATGGGGAATCATCACATTCCAATCAGCCATTAATTTATTGTCAAACTTCATTAGTTGACCCTCACCAGATTCTCCATTACCATTGCTACTACTATGATTTGCAACCGCCATATCTTTTACAGCCAAAGATAGGGATACCAGTACATCTTGAATGTATTCTGGGCTAAATACTCGGTCAAATATTGCAGATTGAGCGGTATACTCCTCTGACAATTGCAAGCTTTGGTGAGGTGATAAACTCCACTGTCCATTAGTATTAATGTAACCGCTAATAACAAACTCTCCTTCTGCATGAGCTAAAAACCACTCTTTCTCAATTCCCATTGCTATGAAGTTGGGATTAGTGGTTGGAAATACATACAGCCGTCCTAGATATTGTCCATCCTGGGTAACATCACAGTTGAGAGTCGCAGCGGTATCGCGTATCGGATTGATTTGGTACATTTGGCTCACTTACTAGAAGTTACTGCTTTTTCCTTCTCAGCTTTTTTAGGTTGCTTATCCGGTGTCCATAGTTCTGTAACCGCAATTTGCAAGTAGGAATCTTCGAGAAATGTCATCAATCGCTGTTGGGACATAATTGGCATCTTCTCTTCAATTTGAGGGTCATTGAATTTGAATTTGTTCGAGTCGATGAAATATCTATCACCTGGATACAGCAATGGAAAATCAATAACTTGCAAAGTCTTTTTGTACTTATCTTTCAATTCTTGATACTTAGATTCGCTTTCTAAAAAACTCCAGTCGTCCGTTTTTCCTAAATTTCGGACAAAAACGTGCAGCATTTTGTCTTTGTATTGCTCCATTGATTGATAGAATAACTCGATCGATTCAAATCCACCATCGCAGATAAACCACTTGCACACATCAACACCGTATTTATCAGCCACATCCAGCAATCTCCCCTTTGTAACCCAGTTATTTACCAAGGGAAATACATTAGCCGGAAGGTTAACAATTACCGCTTTTTCCCTAGCTAACTCAAAAATAATGTCAGCTTTATTTCCCTTATTCAGAGCTTCGGAAAATTCTGCATTAACGGCATAGTGATAGAACCGCTTCACATCTTGATTGGTGATATCAGCATCTATTAAGGCGTGTTCTATCTTATTTTCAATACAATACTGCACCATAACGCGGGCAAATAATGATTTTCCAACGCCGCCTTTTTCTCCATCAATTAAGTGTATTCTTGCCATCAACTTCTCTCCTAATTAATAAATTCAAAAGTTTCGCTGTCAGTTGTGATTCCTGACAAATTCCAAGCTTGTGGGTCAAAATCATCCAATTCATCCACAATTTCATTCCGTGCTGCATCTGAAACTTTGGCTTGCTTGTAGTCTGGATTCGATATGGGAAAAGCACTGCACAAAACGCTGCCTACCCGCATTGGTTCTACATTCAATACGGCACATAAATACTTGAGTTGATTGGCAAAAGCCATTGCTGAATCTAGCAGTAGCAATTCCAAAGTTTCCTGCGAATAACTGCCCTCGCTGTGCAATGCTACTGGCATATAGTATGAAGTCAGAGCATTGATAATCATTGCTGTTTTGTCTTGATTTGGATGCAGCTTTTGATTCTGGATGTAACTGAGTAACTTTGCTTTATCCGAATCAACAGATGGTTGATAACGCCAGGTCAAATCTTTTTTTCGGTTAGCCATTTACCACCGCCTCCTTTTCCTGTTCTTGCAACTTAGCCAGTGCCTTCACCTTGGCTGCGTGGTAAACTGACAGTGCCCATACATCTGCCAAGCGAGTACCCAACCATTGTTCGTTTAGCGATGTGGGGATTTCTACCCCGCCATGCCACGTTACAGGTGTTCCGGGAAATATCGCATTTAGTTCTTCGTGCAAATAATCTGTTGTGCCACCGCAGACAATAGCTTCGTCTAATTCACTACTAGGTGGCAACACTTCCTTTAACCATGAGGCAAGTGAGGTTGCATACTCTGTCCTGGCAGATTCTACCGCAGATATTATCTTCTCTATCTCGGTATCGCGGATCGATCGCTCGCTACCGCTAACTAACTTGAGAAAATGTTGTGGTTTTGGATGATTTCCTGCTGCCAATATCGCCGGAACTAATTGGGAGGATGTTAGTCCCGCCGTGCGTTCCATGACTAGCTCAACCATTCTAGACATGCCCAAGTTGGTTGTTTTACCTTTATCCAAGATGCCGCGACGGGATACCAGCAAGGAAGCATTGCGATAACCTACCATGACGAGCGCAACTACTTGACGCTTAATAGCTGCTTTGGAGTTTTTG
>NZ_JADEWG010000099.1 GCF_015207735.1 [Phormidium] sp. LEGE 05292 | reverse complement strand
CCCCTTGTCCCCTTGTCCCCTTGTCCCCTTGTCTCCCCTGCCCTCTGAAAAGAAGACACTATGCCCAAAAACCGAGAACCTTTGGTTAGTTTGATGCTTTACCACGCCTTTAAATGGTCAGTGGTTAGCCCCATGTTACACCTCTATTTTAGGGGGAAAATTTATGGCGCGGAACAGGTGCCAAAAGAAGGGCCTTTATTAGTGGTAAGTAATCATGCCAGTAATTTTGACCCGCCAATAGTTTCCTGTTCTGTGCGCCGTCCTGTGGCTTTTATGGCGAAAGAAGAGTTGTTTGCTGTGCCAGTTTTAGGTCAAGCGATTCGATTGTACGGTGCTTATCCAGTGAATCGTTTGTCAGCCGATCGCAGCGCCATTCGTTCCGCCTTACAATTTCTAGAACAAGGATGGGCAACAGGTGTATTTTTGCAGGGTACTCGCACCCCCGACGGTAAGATTACCGAACCAAAATTAGGTGCAGCTTTAATTGCAGCGAAAGCAAAAGCACCCTTATTGCCAGTCAGTTTGTGGGGTACGGAAAAAATTGAGCAAAAAGGTTCAGCAGTTCCACAAATAGTACCAGTAACGGTGCGAATTGGCGAAATAATCCAGCCTCCTAGTTCTAGCAATAAAGAAGAGTTGGAAGCAGTGACGCAAAAATGCACTACCGTAATCAATGCGCTACACGATTTGGGACGATAATTTTAGGTACTGGGTACTGGGGACTGGGGACTAGGGACAAGGAGACAAAGGGATAAGGGGAAATTTTTTAACTGAAAACTCCCCAAACTCTCCCCAACACAAAACTCTGTAGGGGCAATTCATGAATTGCCCCTACAACTCAAAACTTACCCAATCCCCAGTCCCCCAACAAGGCAAAATTCAGTAGCCAGAAAGAGTTCTCTTTGAGAAATAGCAAGTTAGAATAAGCCATAATTAAATTTACTGGTCATTGGTCAGCTGTCATGGGTCATTGATTATTAGACAAAGGTCTTTAGATTTTAACAAATGACAAATGACAAATGATAAAAGACAGGCAAATCAATCAAACAATACTTTTAACAGATGCAGGATTTAAAAGCAGAATTAACAGCATCCTTAGATGAAGCAGAATGGCAGTGGTTATTGCCTCATGTACGTCGTGATTCTTTGATTATTGTTACTCCTGAACTAAATATAGTAGATGTGGGAGTTGCGATCGCAAATAATAATGTTCCTTTAGTCCAAAATTGGATTAGTCAAGAATTGATTCATAAACCCTCTTTAACTCAGATGGCAGACTGGCAAGCCAACCTCAGCAAGAGATTTAATGCCCTAATAGTACAACCTTTTGTATTAATCCAAGAACTAACAGCAACTCACCAAAATTCTCCTTAATCAGTGAGAAATTAGTTGCAGGAATCGGAAATCTTTAACTTGATTTAAAAGTTGCGGGCATTTAATTCGCCAGGAAATTCCAGAAAAAACCTTAAACCCTCTGCCCTTGGATCTCCCCTGCTCCCCATTGGGCATTTAACTTTAAATAATATGAGTGAACCACCTGCACATAATTTCTGGGAGCGACTTAATAACTTAGTTTTAGTTCGCTTTTTATTACTATTTGCTTCCGGCTGGGCTTTAGTACAATGTTTAGCATACTTTGAAGCAATCATTGTCATTTTTAGTTTATCAGCAGTTCTGGCTTTTCTCCTCAGCTATCCCGTAACTTGGCTAAAACGTTTTTTACCTCATGGGGTAGCAGCTAGTTTAGTTTTCTTGTCGAGTTTAGTACTTTTTGGGTGGTTTACTGTTACTGTTGGATTAGCAATTGTTTCTCAAGGACAACAACTCCTTGATACTTTACCTGATTTTGTTAATTCCTTCACCCCTTTAGTAGGACAACTAGAAAATTATCTGCGTTCTCGACACTTACAAGTTGACTTTAGTACACTAGAAAAATCCTTACGCGATCAATTACCAACTTTTATTAATGCTAGTTTCACCACTTCTCAAATAGTATTAGATTACTTGGTTAAATTGATTTTAATTGAAGTAGTAGCTTTTTTCATGTTATTGGATGGCGAACAACTCTGGTCTTTGGTTTTGCGCGTCATTCCTAAGCATTCAAGAACAAGATTTACAATTATAGTTAAACGCAATTTTTTGGGATTTTTCCGGGGACAATTACTGTTAAGTTTATTCTTTACTATCGCGGCTTTTATTGTATTTGTAATCCTGCAAGTACCCTTAGCTTTAATCTTAGCCGTAATTGTGGGATTATTTCAATTAATTCCTGGAATAGGAGCTACATTAGGCATTGGGTTAGTCTGTTTAATTTTATTGCCTAAAAGTGTTGGTTTAGCGTTTAATGTACTCATAGTTTGCATTATACTTCAGCAAATCAAGGACAATTTATTAGCGCCTCGCATCATGCAAAATTCCCTAAATATTAACCCAGTAATCGGCTTTTTTGCCCTATTAGTTGGTTATCGAATAGCTGGGTTACTAGGAATTTTTCTAGCAACTCCTATTGCTGGAGTATTTCTCAGTTGGGTTGGTATTGAGAAGAAAAAAAGAATTAATTGGGATTAAATTGAAAATAGCTATTGATGAGAAAAATATTTACTGAAATTTTTACCTGTACTACCAGTAATCACCCATAGTATAGCTCTTGCTCCATCGCGGATCGCTTTTTCAATTGGTTCAGGAGATTGATGAGAAGGAACGGCAACTGATTTAAACACAATTCCCCGGCTTCCTAAGACTACTTCACCGATAACTTCAGCACGACGAATATGATAATCCGAGGTAATTAAATAAACACTAGTAATACCTCTAGCTTTTAATTCATCTACTAAAGTAGTAAAATTTGTCACTGTATCTACTGCTTGATCGTCAAAGTGAATTTTTTCGGAGTCAATTCCCGCTTTAATAAAAATTTTTTTCACATAATTATTATATTTCCCAGAACCACCTGAAGAAATCCAAATCTCTAAATTCTCTAAATTTGGTTGTTGGCTGACAAATTGAGCGGTAAACTTTTCTCTTTCCAAAGCAGAAGTTGAACCACCCAACATTAAAACTGCTTGGGGTGTTTCTAAATCTCTAATTTGCTTGTAGGTAAACCACAATAACAAAGGTGAAATTAACATCAACAACTTTAAGCTGCTGCTGAATTTACGAGCAGATTTACTTCGTAATTTGTTTCTGCGTTCGCTGGGTTGAATCTTGAGAACCATGAATCGATCGAATAATAAGCTAAATTTTCGTAATCACGCAGCAGATGATACCCCACTCAAGGTTTAGCTTCAACCCCAGACGCAATCTGCTGAAAAAATTATGATTCGAGATTATCAGAAGACGGGACTAAAGACGGATGCAGAATTTATCTGCTCTGCCAATTCTTTGCTCGCAAATCCAAAATCTATTAACGGGACTGATGGGATTTGAACCCATGACCTAGCGCTTCAGATTCGTGTGAGTTTCCCCACTCTCTGGACTATACCTTCACCATCAGCTAAAAGCTATTAGGTGGTGGCCGTCTTGTCTCTACACCTTCCTGACTCGAACCTCTTTTTTATAGTTTGTCGGAGGGAGTCAGGCTTGGCTCGGTATTGCCATGAAGTGTAAGAAGATTAAACAATTCGATAAGCTTCTTTTCAACTTTTTAGGTTTCACCGACTTTGACCACATTCACACATAGAGTTTCCTGCTATGGTGCCCGATATTTCAGGAGGCGCTCGCTCTATCCAGCTGAGCCACAGCCCCAAACACAAAGCCATCATAGCAAAAATTAATCGGATTGAGACAGCCAAGGTTGATCCCAAGGACTACCACCAATTTCTAATCCACAGAGGGAACTGCTAGCTTTCAGGATAGTTTTGGATTTTTCGCGCAATTCTATGGTGAGATTTCCTTGCATGGTATCTCGACAAACAAATTGCATTCCGTCAAGAGTTGGGGCACGTAAAGGTGTTCCGGGTAAGTCAGTAGTTCCTGACAATTCCACTTCGTATAGGGAGTTTTTGGCTTGCATAAGCCATTTTCCCCAAGGTTGAATTTGCCAATTTACTTGGGAGTTCCAGGGAACGAACTCGTAAAATTTGCCTTGATGATGAATTCCTATCATTGCGACTGACTCCATCCACCAAAGAATTCCACGTCTACCACCGCCAGCAGTTAAGGCGAGGTCTGGTTCATCGTCAAAACAATTACAATTTAGCCAAAACCATCTTTGGGGAAATGCGCCACCCCAGTTTTTTTCGGCGTAAGCTGGCGCGTTGGTAAATTCGTAGCGTTTGCCATTCCACTCTATCCAACCTGTGGCTAAACCGTGCGCCATTAGTATTTGCCATCCAGGTTCAAAAATTTGCAGGAAGGAGAAGAAGCCAGCGGTTGATTGTTGTGGTTGTCCTGAGTTTCCCCAACCGTAAATGGGTTGGATCTCGTATTGCCAACGCGCTGTGTTACCTGTGCCGGGGTCGTGGAGGCTTCCTTGATGGAATTTTGCTGTTCCTTGGTATCCTTGCTGGATGTGGCGTGTAAACTCTTCTGGTTGGAGATAGCGGGGTTTTAAGAGATCCCCCTCTTGTCCCCCTTGGTAAGGGGGAGGAAAGTTTGTTTGTCCCCAATGTCCTAATCCTAAGCTGTCTCGCCATGCCCAAAATTTTTTCATATCGGGGAAACTGCGGCAAATGTATTCATCATTTGGGCCGAGTATTTGGGCACTACCTCCACTGTGAAGTTTACTGCCGATCGGATCTTCTATGGAGTACATGAAGGCAAATGTTTGGCGATGTTCGGGTAGGGTAACTCGATAGTACCAACCTTCAAAAAAACGCCTTTCACTTCCGTCCCAATGATAGCCACTGTGGGGTGTTTGTAAAGTTTTGCGTTGATGGGGCAGATTGAACATAAGCTTTAGCAGCTAACTCAGAAGATAATGAATGAATTGGAATTGGGAATTCGGAAGAATTAATCAATGATGAATTTAATCAGTCCTCAATTATTATTACTTAGTTTTCAATAAAAGTTGGCAACAGCGATTGGAAAGGTTAAAATCTACGCTTAAAAACAATATGTGAGAAAAATTTTGGGGTTAAGTACGATCGCACTGTTACATCCAACAAATTCAAGGGAATACTAAGTATAGACTGAGTTAATTCGGTTGCTTTTTGCCCTCAAGGAAATAGAATTGTTAGTGCTAGTAATGATATGACTGTCAAAATTTGGCGTTGTAATTGAAATATTCAGTAATAGATTAAGCAGGAAATTTAAATTTTTACTTAGTCCTCAATAATTGAGGCTACAGAGTCTGCACAAACCCACGTATCTCGCCCTAGTTTCTTAGCTTGATATAACGCTTTATCAGCTTGACTAATCAAGTTATGAACCGATTGACTATTAGTTGGAATCAGGCTGGCAATACCTAAACTAATGGTGACGTATGAAGGATCAATTGGGGTACTATTATGAGGAATCTTTAACTTCTTGATTGCTTCTCGGATTTGCTCTGCAATCTTGATTGCACCAGCTTTATCAGTGTCTGGGAGAATTACAGCAAATTCTTCTCCACCATAACGAGCTAAAACATCTGTGAAACGCTTCACAACTGATTTGGCTGCACCCGCAATTTCGAGCAAACATTTATCTCCAGAGGGATGACCGTAGTAATCGTTATAAGCCTTAAAATAATCAACGTCAAATAAAATTAAAGATAAATTATTTGTTGTGCGCGTCAGTCGTTGCCACTCATTTTCTATTGTCGTATCGAAGAATCGACGATTCGAGATTTGGGTTAAGGAATCGATATTGCTCAACTCTTCTAACTTTTCATTAGCCAGCTTGAGTTCCTGAAGTGCTCGATCGAGTTGTTTTGTTTTAGAGTGGGACTGTGCCAGCAGTTCTGTATGACTTAACGCAACGCTGAACTGAACAGCTAATTGTTTAATGAATGTAATTTCAGCTGATTGCCAAATCCGGGGATGACGGCACTGATGAACACATAGCAGTCCCCACAGTGTATCTCCCTTTATTAGAGGAACAACGATTTGAGCCTTAATCTGAAATTGTTCCAGTACTTCTAGATAGCAATCCTTCAATCCAGCCTGATGAATATCTGAGATCGCCAGCACCGCTCCCTGAAGATACTTGGTTGCGTATTCGCTTCCAAAGCAATGATCGTTCACTTTAACTCCGATCGCAGAATCATATTCCGGCAATACATTCTCCGCAACAAATTCACCAGAGTTGTAGAGTGAGTCATGAAATTGAAAAATACCCACTCGATCGGTACGCAACGCTTTGCGAACTTCACGAGTTGTTGTTTTAAATAATATTTTAAGATCGAGCGACTCACGAATTTCGGCAATTAAATTAGATAAAATCTCTTGTTGCTCTTTTGCTACCCTTAAGTCCTC
The DNA here is from genome assembly GCF_015207735.1 of [Phormidium] sp. LEGE 05292. Lineage (GTDB taxonomy): Bacteria > Cyanobacteriota > Cyanobacteriia > Cyanobacteriales > Aerosakkonemataceae > Floridanema. Next base: position 18,273 of record NZ_JADEWG010000099.1, on the reverse strand, counting down.
GGCTTTTCGTTCAGTTTGAGCCATTAATTCAGCTTGCTTCACAGCAAAACCAAGTTGAGTTGCGACTTGCGATAAAAACTGAATTTCTTGTTGTTGCCATTCATGGGGTTGGGAATGTTGATAAGCAGCTAGAACTCCCCACAACTTTTGTCCAATAAAAATCGGAACTGTGGCGTATGCACGAATGTGGAATTGCACCAAAATGTCGAGATGGCATTGCGATAAACCTGCGGTATAAACATCAGAAACCGTTAAGCATTCATTGTTGCGATACCTTGCTCCCTGATGCTCTTGCAGATATGAATCATTCCAGACGGTGTTATCTTCAAATCTGCCAAAATCCCAACCAGGTTCAGCAAATTCAAAATCACTAACAAACTCGCCTCCCCAGTCATCCGAAAATCTGTAGACTGCAATCCGATCGACTCGAAGAAGTTTACAAGTTTCTTTTGTCGTCGTGCGAAAAATCATATCCAGGTCAAGAGATCCTCGAATCTTACTAATCACTCGGTAAAGTGCTTTTTGTTGTGCATCGATCGCCTGAAGTTGGAGATGGGTATTCTGTAATTGAGCTTCTAATTGACTGATTGGTTGCATACCAACCATTCGGCAGATTAAATCTACAATTTTTTTTCTCACTGAATGTAATCGAGCATGAATCTACGAAAATTCTTTCACAGCACATAATAAAGTATAAATTATAACTTATTATAAATATAAACGTCTTAATATGACGAGTTCTTAACATAAAAGCGCGATGAGAGCAATGCTTTACACACAAAAATTTATAGCTAAAAAAGTGAAAAAAAAATTAGGGTGGGAATTACCCACCCATGATTAATTATTCAGCAGAACCTACAGCAGTACTTGCCACTATAGCTGGTTCTTGAGCTTGCAAAGGTTGTGGGGTTGAAGTATGTACCGACTCTTCAGCAAACTTAGTCCATTCTGTGTGGAAGAAGCCTTCTTTATCGACTCTTTCGTAAGTGTGTGCGCCGAAATAGTCGCGTTGTGCTTGAGTGAGGTTTTGCGGTAGACGATCGCGCCGATAGCTGTCAAAATAATCCAAAGAAGCACTAAATGCCGGAACTGGAATTCCCAACAGCGCCGCCTGAGACAACACCTCCCGCCACGCAGATTGACGATCCAAAATTGTCTGTTTAAACTCAGGCGCTAACAGCAAATTCGGTAACTCTGGATTCTCCTTGAACGCCGACTTAATCTTATTCAAAAATCCAGCCCGAATAATACAACCACCTTTCCAAATTCGGGAAATTTCACTCAAATTCAGATCGTAGGAATAAGCTTTAGATGCCGAACTCAAAAGTGCCATACCTTGAGCATAAGAACAGATTTTTGAGCAGTAAAGCGCATCCCTAATTTGCGTGACAAAAGTACTAACATCCCCCGTAAATTTAGCAGTTGGGCCAGTCAAAACTTGCGAAGCAGCAACCCTTTCTTTCTTGTAAGATGACATAATCCGGGCATTCACCGCCGCCGTAATTGTCGGAATACAAACACCCAATTCTAAAGCACTTTGAACAGTCCAACGACCAGTGCCTTTTTGTCCTGCCGCATCCAAAATCATTTCCACCAAAGCTTGATTGGTGTCTGGGTCAATATATTTGAAAATATCGGCGGTAATCTCAATCAAATAAGAATTGAGTTCGTCAGTAGTGTTCCATTCGGCAAACACTTCATGCAGCTGTTTGTCATTCAAACCCGCCGCATTTTTGAGTAGGTCATAAGCTTCGGCAATCAGCTGCATATCACCATACTCAATGCCATTGTGAACCATTTTTACATAGTGCCCAGCACCACCGGGGCCAATGTAAGTAACACAAGCACCATCATCTACTTGTGCGGCAATTTTGGTAAAAATTGGCTCAAGATATTCGTAGGAACTAGTAGTTCCACCAGGCATTAAACTTGGGCCATTTAACGCCCCTTCTTCACCACCACTTACACCCATACCGATAAAACGGAAACCTTCTGGTTCTAATTCACGGGTGCGGCGTGCGGTATCGTCATATAAAGAGTTACCACCGTCGATGATGATATCGCCTTCTTCCAAGAAAGGTTTTAATTCTTGAATTACTGCATCCACAGGCGCACCAGCTTTCACCATAATCAAGATTCTGCGGGGCCGCTCTAGGGACGCAACAAAGTCTTTAATGGTGTAAGTTGCCTGGACATTTTTACCTTGGGCGCGTGTGTGCATGAAAGCATCGGTTTTTTCTGCGGTGCGGTTATACACAGAAATGGGAAAACCATTACGTTCCACATTTAACGCTAGGTTTTCACCCATCACTGCTAAACCAATTACACCAAAACTCTGTAGTGCCATAGGACTTTTTACTTAATTTTGCTGTTCTTGCGAACGTTGTCTCCTTCAGGTTAGCGATAACTTTCTGGGTTGTCGTGGAAGAAGAAATTAAGACTGCGATCGAAAGGGTAAAATTAGCGGGTATAAGAAGCCGTTTAACTAGACGGGGAATTGAGCCTATGCTCGCATACATCTTGGCATTAGCTGTCGGTATAGGTAGCCTTGCTATTTACCTTGCCGCATTTTTCTTACCAGAAATCCACCGCAAGAGTGATTTTTATTGGAGTGGAGTCGGATTGTTTTATGCCTTAGTTTTGTGGGTTTGTGCTGGCAGAATTACAGGCGGAGTTCTGCTAGGACAAGTTGCTAGCGTTGCCTTATTAGGTTGGTTTGGTTGGCAAACCCTGACATTACGCAGAGAACTAACTCCCAAATCGCAACAAACCGAGTTACCCAGTACAGAAGAAGCAACCGAAAAAGTGTTATCTGAGGCAAAACACCTCACCGAAAACCTCAAATCTCAAGCTTCCAAAGTATCCTTACCAGAAACAGTTTCCCAACTGCCCCAAAAACTCACCGGATTATTTAATAATCTCAAAGGGCAAGTGGGTTCAAAACCAAAAACCGCAAAACAACCAAAGGCAAAACCAACTGTTACTCCTCCGGTAATTTCAACAGAAACAACCTCTCCTACATCTGAGGTGACAATCACCGAAATTACCCCAAAAAGCCCTCAACCGGAACTTGATGTCACACTAAATGTAGAAACAACTTCAGCAGAGTCTCCCCCAACCAGCGAAACACCGGAACTAGTCCGCCCCAATCCTCCAGATCCTAAACTGGTAGAAGAAGCTGTAGAAGATGCACAAGAGAAAAATCTGCCTAGTTCACCCCCAGAAAGTCCATTTGACAAGATTGAAAAGGGGTAATTCGGGAGTGGGGACTGGTGTCTGAGCACAACTCTGACAAATGACCAATGACATAAGACCAATGACCACAGAAAATAAAAGCTACAAAGACACCGTTAATTTGCCCAAAACTAACTTTGATATGCGTGCGAACGCTATCAAGCGGGAACCAGAAATCCAAAAGTTTTGGGCCGAAAATCAGATTTACGAAAGATTGTCCCAAAACAATCCGGGCGATATATTTGTATTGCACGATGGGCCACCTTATGCCAATGGTTCGCTGCACATTGGTCATGCCCTAAATAAGATTCTCAAGGATATTATTAATCGTTACCAGTTACTCAAAGGGCGCAAGGTGCGCTATGTTCCTGGTTGGGATTGTCATGGTTTGCCGATTGAGTTAAAAGTTTTGCAGCAAATGAAACCAGAGGAACGGAAAAACCTCACGCCTCTGGAACTTCGCCAAAAGGCACAAGATTTTGCCTTGAAAACTGTGGACGAACAACGCCAAAGCTTTAAGCGTTACGGTGTTTGGGGAGATTGGGAACATCCTTATCTGACTTTAAAACCGGAATACGAAGCGGCGCAAATCGGCGTTTTCGGACAAATGGTGTTAAAAGGTTACATTTATCGGGGTTTAAAACCTGTTCACTGGAGTCCGAGTTCTAAAACTGCTTTGGCAGAGGCGGAGTTGGAATATCCTGAAGATGATAAGGGCAACCCGACTCACGTTTCCCGTAGTCTTTACGCTGCTTTCCCTGTGGTCAGCGTAGCAGATGAGTTGCAGGAAGCCCTAAAACCTTATTTGCCCCAGTTGGGTGTTGCTGTTTGGACAACAACTCCTTGGACTATTCCGGCGAATATGGCAGTGGCGGTGAATCCTGATTTGCTCTACGCTGTGGTAGAAGTTGACAAAAAAGGCGAAAAACTGTGCAAGTTTAAGTATTTAATCGTTGCTAATGATTTGGTGGAACGGTTAGCTACTACTTTTGGAGTGAAGTTGACGGTTCGGGCTGTTGGCGTGGGTCGGTCTTTTGAGAATTGTACTTACAAGCATCCACTTTACGATCGCATCAGTCCCATAGTCATCGGTGGCGATTACATTACCACTGATTCGGGTACGGGTTTAGTTCATACCGCACCTGGACATGGGGATGAGGATTTTCAAGTCGGAAAACGTTACAATTTACCTGCATTTTCCCCCGTTGATGCTGATGGAAACTTTACGGAAGAAGCGGGACAATTTGCAGGTTTAAATGTTCTCGATAAGGGTAACGCCGCTGTTGTGGAAGCGTTGAAGAAGGAAAATGTGTTGCTGAAGGAAGAACCTTATCGACACAAATATCCTTATGATTGGCGGACTAAAAAACCGACAATTTATCGGGCGACTGAACAATGGTTTGCTTCGGTTTCCGGTTTCCGGGAAGCTGCTTTAAAGGCAATTTCGGAAGTTAAATGGATTCCCGCCCAAGGAGAAAATCGGATTACACCAATGGTGGCGGAACGTTCTGATTGGTGTATTTCTCGTCAGCGCAGTTGGGGCGTGCCAATTCCCGTTTTTTATGATGAAGAAACTGGGGAACCGCTGTTAACTGAAGAGACGATTTCTCACGTTCAAAGTATTGTCGCCGAAAAGGGTTCTGATGCTTGGTGGGAACTTTCGGTTGAGGAACTTTTGCCGGAAAAATTCCGCAATAATGGCAAGAAGTACCGCAAGGGAACTGACACAATGGATGTGTGGTTTGATTCTGGTTCTTCTTGGGCAGCTGTGGCAGAACAACGCCCGGAATTACATTATCCAGCAGAGATTTATTTGGAAGGGTCCGATCAACATCGGGGTTGGTTTCAATCTAGTTTATTAACTAGTGTGGCGAATAATGGAATTGCCCCCTATAAAACGGTTTTAACTCATGGTTTTGTTTTGGATGAACAGAACCGGAAAATGAGTAAGTCTTTGGGGAATGTTGTCGATCCAACTATTGTTATTGAAGGTGGGAAAAATCAGAAGGAAGAACCGCCTTATGGTGCTGATGTGTTGCGGTTGTGGGTGTCTTCGGTAGATTATTCTACTGATGTGCCTTTGGGGAAAAATCTGCTGAAACAAATGGGTGATATCCGCAATAAAATCCGCAATACGGCGCGGTTTTTGTTGGGGAATTTGCATGATTTTGATCCGCAAAAAGATGCGGTTCCTTATGAAGAATTGCCGGAATTAGACCGTTATATGTTGCATCGGATGACGGAGGTTTTTGGAGAGGTGGAAGCTGCTTTTGATAGTTTCCAATTTTTCCGATTTTTCCAAACGGTGCAAAATTTCTGTGTGGTGGATTTGTCTAATTTCTATTTAGATGTGGCGAAAGATCGTTTGTATATCAGTGCCCCTGATGCTTTCCGTCGTCGCAGCTGTCAAACGGTTTTAGCGATCGCACTAGAAAACTTAGCCAAAGCGATCGCACCCGTATTATGCCACACAGCCGAAGATATTTGGCAATTTATCCCTTACTCAACTCCTTACAAATCTGTGTTTGAAGCAGGTTGGGTAAAAGTAGATGAACGCTGGAAAAATCCCCAATTAGCGGCGAAATGGCAACAATTACGACAACTGCGCCAAGAAGTGAATAAAGTCATGGAACAGGCGCGGAGTGAAAAAACGATCGGTTCTTCTTTAGAAGCGAAAGTTTTGCTTTATGTTGCTGATGAAAAACTGCGCGAACAATTGGCAGAATTAAACCCAGAAATTGTCGAATACATCGCAGAAGCACCAGCAGAACCAAAGTTGATTGATGCTGAACCATACACGCCACCTGGGGCAATTGTTACTACTAAAAAGTACCCAGTTCTGCAAGAATTAAATGTTAATTTCGGAGAATTTGTCCGCAATAACAATCAACCTTTAATCACGGTTGGTTTGATTCTGGCGACAATTATCGCTATCTATGTAATTGGGGGAACTTTAGGCGTAATTAACCGAGTTCCGCTATTAGAACCATTTTTCACAATAGTGGGAGTTTTCTACTCGCTGTGGTATGCGCGAAGCTATTTGCTATTGGCGAAAGACCGAGAAAAATGGTTAGAACAAATTAGCACTTACAAAGCTGAAATCTTGGGTAAAAATGCGGAAATTTCCGAACAAAAACTTCTCCCCGCAGCGAATGAACCAGAAGCAATTACTTTAGAAGTTGAGACAATTCCCCAAGCTTTAGGAATTCTTAAAGGTGTGGATGAACTGCGTTATCTGTTCATTTCTTCCCAAGTGGAATTGTTAGATTCACCCGCAGCTTTAGAAAGTTTGCAATATAAATTGCAGACAGAAAAGCTAGGTGTTGGGATTGTGAAAGCTGATGGGGAAAAGTGCGATCGTTGTTGGAACTACTCCATCAATGTAGGCAAATCTCTCTCAGATCCCCTACTTTGTGAACGTTGCATTCCCGCATTACAAGGGAAGTTTTAATAGGAGGGGACTGGGGATCGCAGGAACACAGGAGCACAGGAATAAAAGTTAAATTTCCCCTTGTCCCCTTGTCCTGTAGGACAGGCATCTTGCCTGTCATCCCCACTACCTTACTCACCAAAATCAATTTTCGCTGGATTCTGTTTCGTATTAGTAACAACAGTAATTTTTTGGAGAAATTCTTGAGTTAATTGGGTAAAAGCTCTACCTCCTGGTGATTGGGGATTACACAAAACTACAGGCATAAAAGTATCAACTGCTTTAGAAACATTCACATCAACAGGAATGCGAGTTTTAAACAATTTAGTAGCACTGTAATCTTCATTAACTCTTCGCATTACTTGATTGTAGTATCTGCCTGATAATAAATTAGCTGACATAGTAAAGACTATTCCCAACATTTGAATTCTGACATCAGTTTCATTTCGGTGAACTTCTTTTTGTTGAGCAATGCGTCTTTCTAATAGCTGAATACCGATCACAGATAAAGGTTCGGGTCTAGCAGGTAAAACGTAGAAATCGCTAGCAAGTAAACCACTACGGGTCAAAAGATTGTAACCTGGGGCGCAGTCAAGAATGATAAAATCATAATCTTTAACCACAGGTTTGAGAATATTTTTTACTAAGTCTCTTTCAAAATCAATCCAAATTTGCTCAAAGTTACTGCTACCTGCACGAACTGCTTTTTCATAAAGCATTTCCGATACTAAAAATTCATCATATAAATCCAAATCACCTGGGAGTAAATCCAATCCTTTGATTGAGCAAATGTATGGATTAATTACATCTGCGATCGGAATTGTCAGTTTAATATCCGGTTTAATTGCCTTATTTACTAAATGCCGTAATGTCCGTTTATCGCGTCGTCGCTTAGAAAAGTCTTGGGGAGACATCAAACTCAAAGTGGCACTAATTTGGTTATCCAAATCCACCACCAAAACTTTTTTACCGAAATCTTTTACTAATGAAGCAGCTAAATTTACGGTGAGGGTTGTTTTACCCACGCCGCCTTTCATATTCGCAGTTGCAATTATTAAACCCATTCGTTCAGTCCTCTCCAAAATTTCGCCCTGTTTTCAACCTGTGTTTAGACACCTAGATAACACATCGATCGAGACGCATGAATAAATTTAATATGTTTATCGCGCAAAAGGGCGTTAACTGGTGAAACTTTCCCCTTAGAGATAGATGAGTCAACGGATGATTTTCCCATGAACCTTAGCTTTTAGGCAACTGGATGATTGTAGCTAATAAGCTCTGCAATCTTTGGAAATTCGCGCCTACTTGGTACAGTAAGTCTCCTTTCCCTAGCAGGTAAGCAGCTGCTTTTCTGTCACCACCTAAAACAATCACCGAATCTGCTTCACTTGCGGTACGCAAAGCTACCCTTCCTGGTAAGTTCGATCGAATCAGCGGGGTCACAACTTTCGCTTCGGGGCGTTGAGTGGCGATAATTAAATGTATACCCGCTGCTCTTGCCATTGCGCCAAGTCGTTTGATGCTAAATTCTAACGCATCTCGGATTTCTTTTTCTGCCATGAAGTCGGCGTATTCGTCAAAGATGCAGACTAGGCGAGGTAATGGTTGGTTGTTTTGTTGATTGTAAGCTTTAATGTCGCCGCATTTGGCTGTCTCGAATATTTGGTAACGGCGATCCATTTCTGTAACTAATTTTGTCATTAGTTCGATCGCACTTTCCCCATCTTTAACTACAGGCGAATATAACCAAGGTATCTGTTCAAATTCGGGAAATGTTACCCGTTTTGGATCGACTAAGGCTATTTTTAAATTATTAGGAGAATGGCGATAAAGCAAACTTAAAAGTAAGCTTCTTAAAAATTCGCTTTTGCCACTCCCAGTTGTTCCACCAACTAAGAAATGACAAGTATTGGGATCGGATAAGTCTGCTTCAATTAGTTTTCCGTCTAAGTCAACGCCGATGGCAATTTTTACTGCTGCGGTTTGTGGGAGTTTTTCTATTTTAATGTATTCGGTGAATTGGGCGATTTGGCGATCGCTTCTCGGCAAATCTACGCTGACATATCCTGCTTGGGGTGCAATTAATGGTGGGTTTTCCAACCCTAATTGTACTTGTAAGTCGGCAGTCCTATTTAAGATGGAAACTACTTTTACGCCTAAGTTTGGTTTTAGTTTAACTCGAATAAATGCGGGTCCGATCGCTGCACCTTGGTAGTCCGCACCAATTTTAAAAGATTGCAAAATATCGATTAATTTTTGGGCAATTTCGTCGGCGTTGAGTTGAGGATTTTCTGTTTTTGAACCACAGAGACGCAGAGGGCGCAGAGGAAGAGAAGGAGAGGTGTTAAAGTAGGTTTGGCACTTCTCTTTTTGAGGGCAAATTTCACATAAATGGGGTTGTGCTGTTTTTGGCGGAGTATGGGGTTGTGATGGTTCCCATTTTAGCCATTCCCGCATTTGTTGTAGTTTATGGGGAATTATTTGATTGACTGTTTCTTCTAGTTTTTCCCAATCATAATAATATGCTATAAATCTTGGTAATACGCAGTACACTGCTGAGTCAACTGGCAGCTTTTTTTTCGCTTTTACTATATAGCTATAAATGGCAACTTGGGCTAATTGGGCTGAAGGATCGACTGGAGTATAGGTTTTATATTCAACTACGCAAAATCTTCTTTTTTCTAAGTCGAAAAGTACGCTATCTAGTCTCCCTGTTATTTTTTGTTGCGTTCCATCTGGTAAAGTTAATTTATGTTCTAAGTCAATTTCTCCACTAATTAATGTTTTCCCAATTACTAATTCTCCACTGCAATAACGGCGATTTTTTACTAATAATTCCGCCCAATGGCGAATCAGGGTAATTAATCCTTGCCAAATTTGATAAAGTGCTGTTGCTTTGCTAAAATCTTCTTGAATAGCTGTTTGTAAATAAGGATAAAAGCCTAATTCATAAAACAATTCCTGCATTTTCGCTGCTACCGTTTCTACTTTTAACTGGGCAAATGGCGGCGTAAATATAGTTTTAAATTTTGGTTCTTGTTTGGCAATTTTAATAAAACTTTCGGCTAATTGGTGAAAAGCACTACCGATTCTGATTTGATTATCTGAAGGTAAAAACAAACTTTTACCACCAAAGTTTTGATATAAATAGAATAAGCGTGGACATTCAAAGGCAATTCTAACTTTAGTAGCATTAAAACTGATTTGTTCAGACTTCTCGGCTTTTATCAAATGAATTTGATTAGTTTTTTTTAATAAATATTGATGAACATGAGCTAAATAAACCGTATCCATTTTGGCATATTGTAACTGTTTATCAGTGAGAGGTCGTTGTCCCCAATCACTCGATTGTTCTTCTATATCCACATTAGTAAATTGACAAAGTTCTGCGGCTAAAGTCTTCAGTTTAAGGTTAGTTACTTGCAAACTTTCTTTACCTATTTTTTGCGCTAACTTCCAAGTACAAGTAACGTTTTGCGATTCATTTTTCCCCAAATATTTTAAATCAAATCCTGCATTATGAAAAACCTTTTCTATTTGGGAATTTATCATGATTTGATTAATAAAATATCTCACCAAATCATGTTTATCCAATACATCTAATACATAAGCAGCATCACCATTACGGTTATTGGGTTCAGCTAATACTTGGATTAAAGATAACCTTTTATAATGGGTATTATAGTCAGCTATTTCAGTATCAGCCCAAAGTATTTTAGCTGCTTTTAAATTGTCAATAGCTGTTTTTATTTCATCATCTTTGGTTAAATATAACATGATTTTTTAACTTATATTTTCGGCACAAAACAAACTAAATGATTTGGTGGTCGATCGTTGGGATTGACAATTTTAACTTTTCTTTCCCAAAGTAACTGCTGAATTAAATGATCGCCTCTCTGATAATTAATTTGCGGAAACTGGATTAATGTATTTTGAATCAAAACATCTTTGCCAATCAAGCCTTGAGTTTTAATTAAATTTAGCAGAAATTCCTTGACTTCTTTGAGATCGTCAGTTTTTTCATTGATTAGTTGCCGTTTATTGACAATGCCTAAATCCTGCAAAACTTGACATTCATGTAATACATTAGATTCCCGAATTAAAGCCTCTAAATTTTGTCTATTAATCGTTTGTCCCGCAATTACTAATTCATTAGCTAAAGCAGAGTTTAGTAAACTGTGATAAGTAGCCATATAGTGAATAGAAGACAAATTTGGCTTAATATGAAAGTGTTGAGAACCTGTGAAAATTGAGCTATAAATTTTATTTCCTGCCAATTGTTTATTTCCCACATCTGCTGCCCGAATTAAATAAAAATTTTTCTCAACATTAGTGTCGATCGCTTTTTGGCAAGCATTCATCACATTGAAAAAACTTCTCAAATTAGAATCTTCTGTCCAAATTACTCCTACTTTTCTTCTTTGATTTGGCGCTTCATAGCTTAAGGAATAACTGGCAAAATGACCAGTTAATAATTTCATTCTGACTGCACTTACTTGTAACGCATTTAAGCTTTGGGCTAACATCTGAATTAATTCCGGTGCAGATAGTAAAGTAATTTTATTAATTCTACCTTGGATTTTTTTGAATTCATCTTGCCACAAGAGTTGAAAAGCAGCTAATAAGTCAATTTCCAAACTAGGTTTACTACTATCAATGATTTTTTCTTTATAAGTTTGAAACAGTCTCCGACCTAAATCAAGGACATTTCTAGGGTCGGTTTTACCACCGGGAAACTTTTGTTCTAAGTCTTTTTTAGTTAAGGGTAAAATTGGGGAATTTGGTCGGGGATTGGCTTGAATATGAATCGGATATAACCGAAAACCCCACAAAGCTTCGGCTTGTTCTAAACTGATGCGTTTTAACAGTATAACTTTGTAAATGCCCGCTTTGTCTGATTGATGAATTCGGTTAGAATTTTGTCGCCAAATGTCTGTGGTGATACTGATAATTATTAAAAAATTGTTCCACTTTTCGTTTTGAATTTTTGAGTTAACGCTGAATAATGCTTGTAAATCTAAAGTTCCATCGGGTAAACGTGAGATCGCCTCCAATTGATCAAAACATAATACAATTGGTTGAGTTTCTGTGGAAATTCTGCCAAAATTAGATAAAATCTCACAAGCTGCTTCTTCAGTTTCGATCGACCTCTTCACCTTTAAAACTTGCAAAGATTCATCACTTAAATCTTCTCCCCTCAACCATTCACAAGCTAATGGATAAAGTTCTGGATCAATTAAATCATGCAAAACACCAAAAAAACTGTCAGCGTTGTAAATCCCAGCTTCTCTATATGTTTGCTTGAAATGTTTGATAAAATTTTGTCGATCGCTACGCAACAAGTCCCAAACATTATCATCAAAAATTCGCTGTTTTAAACTCCGTTTAGTAAAAGCAGATAAACTTTTCAACCACAACATTAATTGAGATTCTTCTTGACCCTCTGGTACACACATTAAACTATCAACTGTATAACGCAAAATATGCCGCCAAATCCCATCACTATCGGGCCAAGGACTAATATATGCAAAAAAAGCTTTATCATTAAGATCGCTTTTTAACCGACCCAAAAAATAAGTTTTCCCTGAACCAGAATCACCCGCCAACATCACAGTGCGACTACAATGATCGTTGGTAATTGTGTCAACAATTCCTTCCAGTTCTAGTAATGCTTCTTGATGAATTGAGTCAACCTTAAAAGCGGAAACTTGCTTTTCCCGCCAAAAGTGTCCTTGCTTAAAAGTTGTAGGATCGAAAGGGTTAACTTCACGTTTAATAATATCGTCGATAGATGCCATGAGAAATCTTCCGTTAAATTTATCTAAAAATCAAATTGAAAACAAAACCCGCCCATTCCAACAGTCTGTAGCAAACATTTAAGTCCTTGATGTTACAGAAATAAAAAATAGCGCCCCACCAATATCTTGGGGAATTCCACTTTCAATTTGTTCTGAAGTATAGGGCATTGTATTTACTAATGAACTTAACTCAATTTGGTCGTCGCGTTGTAAGCTATAGAGTACCCGATCTAATTCTTCCCTAGATAAGGGTGGTTGTAACTTCTGGCGCAAATGAAAAATTGGCAAATAATTTTCTGTACTCATTTCTCGGTCTAATTCCTGAATAATTTGGAGAATTTCTGCATTACTTAGCTTAGTCTTATGTTTATCTGTTGCTGTTACCTTGTCAGCTTCAATTAATCTCGATTTCCGCAAAAAGCGCAAATAATTTGTTAATAAATCTAAACTAATAATTGGATGAGTACCCTTGGCAGTGAATTCGTCGCGTAAATATTCCTGTCCTCGCTGGGTTAACCAAACTTCTGCTTTCTTTTTTTGCAGTTGAGTTTCCACTTCCACTAATCCCCGTTTCGCCAGATTTTGCAGGATCTCTTGGCGTTCAGCAGCTTTAACCAAAGTGATTTCACTAGGTTTGACTTTTCCAGAGGTTTTGCTGATTTTTTCTAGGACTTTTAGTTCTGTTTCTGCGATCGGCAATTGAGAAGCGTCCACTTTCAACAACGCACGACCGGGGGGTAAAATCTTCACAGAGGCAATCTCGCGGGAGTAATCTACCAATTCGCGATCGCCTAACGCCCGACAAATCTTATCTTTCCCCGGAAAGCTTTTCCAGGTTGCAGCTGCAAGTGGCGATCGATAATTTTGACAGCCTAGCAGCTTCAAAAGAAACTTTAGCTCATGAGAATCCATAAAAAATATTTTGTTAATTGGTAAGCTTGGAATTCATCTAATCAACTTTTCCCAGGCTACAATTCTAATGGTAAGTGCGATCGTCAAACTGCGAATCTGTAGAATTAATTAAATTTGATTTTTATTAACATTCTTAATGCTTTTCTCTTAATTCCCCTACCCACCCACTTCTGGAGTAATGAAATTTATTTTTTTGCTAATATTTTAAATTCTCGATAAATATACTCTGCTTTCAACAACAGAGGTATCAGATTATCCTCTTCTATCTCTTTAATAAATAAACTTTTTAAATACTCACGTTTTTCCGATGGCCCCGAATGAAACCCGACCATTTTATGAATTCTTTTAACATTTGTTTCAGTATGTTTAAAAGTTGCAAAATTTGTCTTAAACCGTTGATTAAGCCGTTCTATAATTGCCCCAAAATCATTAGTAACTTCATCAAATAATCCAATTACATAGTTTTCACTGTAAGGTAATACCTGTAAATAAAATTTAATCCAAGCTTTTAAATAGCTTTTTAAGCAAGCTCCCCAACCATAATATTCCATGTTAAATCGATAACTTATTTCTAATTCCAAACTCTTTAAGGAAATTATTGCCTCTGCTGGTTCACGAATTAATACTAGTGTGGGAATGGACAAGTTAGCAGCACGGATTATTTGTGCAGCTGCGTGTAAGTGAGATGCTATTATCAAAGGCTTTGGCTGTACAGATTGAATTGCAGCTACAGAAAAACTGTTTGCAGAACGCGGAAATCCTTCAATAACCAATTGCGTATTTTCTTGCACAGCTTGTCTCGTTCCTTTGCGTAAAAGCGATCGCAACGGGAAAAATAATTGCGGATGCAAACTACAAAAAGAACGCAACTCAAATTTTAACTGCAATAGTCTTTGTTTACTTGATGCACCGTAATACATAATTGAAACAGCTAAAATTGTCACTATGTTAGCACTTTATTTTTTTTGTCTTTAGGAGATTTTTAAAAATCACAAATTTTCTGGATGCTGTTAGTAAATTATTGAGGCCAGCTAGCTTAACATAGTTATAACTCAAGCCGCCAGTGGCAAACTTAGCAAATAAACTCACCTCTTCTATTTAACTACTATGAACATCCTCATGCTTTCCTCAACCTTCCCTTACCCACCAACTCGCGGGGGAACGGAAATTAGAACCTTTAACTTACTTAAATATCTGCAACAACGTCATCAAATCACCCTGGTTACTCAGCGTCATTCAGGAGTTACTGACACCGAAATAGAAGAACTGCGTCAATGGGTGAAAGAATTAGTCATTTTTCCCCTGCCACCAGAACCAACTCAATTAAGTGGAATTAAAGGATTAATTGGTAAAGTTTCCCGATTTTCGGAATCTTTAATAAAAGCAACACCACCAAATGTTTTATATCGTTATTCCCCCGAAATTCAAGCTTGGGTAGATGATTTTGTGCGATCGAGAAAATGTGATGTCATCACCTGCGAACATAGCGTTAATGAAATTTATGTGCGTCCTGAATTTAGAAACTCCGTCAAAACAATTGTCGATATTCATAGTTCTGTGTATGGTTGGATACGCGATCATTTAGATATGGGTGCTTCACCGAATGCAGTACGCGATCGTCTTTACCTCAACCTACTTTTAGAACGCTACGAAAAACGTTATTCCGGCAAATTTAACTACTTAGTTGTCACCACCGAAGACGACAAACAACAATTTCTTAAATACCGTTCCGATGCCAAAATACCCATAATTCCTAACGGTGTAGACTTAGAGTTATTCCCTTATCGGAATAGCGATCCGGGAGGACATAAACTAGCATTTGTCGGCGCAATGGACGCTTCGCACAACATCGATGCAGTGCGATTTTTTGCTTTAGAAGTGTTGCCAGAACTGCAAAAAACTTATCCCGATACAACTTTTAGTATTGTCGGCGCACGTCCCACACCGGAAGTTTTAGCACTCGCAGAAACCAAAGGAGTTATTGTTACCGGAAAAGTGCCATTAATGGCAGAATATCTCCACGAAAGTACAGTTTGTGTAGTACCTTTGCGTGCAGGTTATGGGATTAAAAATAAAACCTTGGAAGCAATGGCTGCGGGAACTCCGGTAGTAGGTAGCGATCGCGGATTAGAAGGATTAGCCGTTGATACTCCCAATGTACCATTAAGAGCATTAAGAGCTAACAGTATTCCTGAATATGTTAACGCCATCAGTCTCTTATTTGAAAATGCCCAATTGCGGCAAGAGTTATCTAAAAACGGGCGATTTCTCGTAGAAACAGAATACACTTGGGAACGTGCAGGACAACTTTACGAACAAGTAATCACCGATTAAGCCAATTGCGAATTTTGACTTTTAAATAAGTATAAAACGGCAATTGGTAACTTTCTGCTAACAGCCAAAGTACCAAAATTAAATGAGATAAAAAAGTCAAACCCAGCCACACTAAAGGAAAATATGATTGATTACTCCCTTCTTCTGGCGGGAAAATATATGTAGAAACTCCCACAATTAAAGTTGGGAAAATTACCAAAGCCATTCCCAACAGCCAAACCACAAAAGATAATTCCGCATCTTTTTGATGCGCTATTTTCCAATTTCGACCAGTCCACCGCCAAGCCATCGGCGGCGTACTATCTGCCATAATTAAAACTTGTTCTTCAAGATTAGCGGTAAAAATATGGCGACAAAAATCACAAGCAAAAGCTTCCGTGAGAGTCAACACCGAAATCTGACCATACCGACAGACTGGACAACTATAAGCATCATGATAGTTAAGTTTTCTGCTCTCAAGGGCTAGTTTGCTCGAATGCTTTGGTATATTCATCATCCCAACTAAGGATTCTCAACCTTTAACAAGTCTTATTGGCGTAGTTTAGCGATTAATTGATTAATTAGGCAATATCGCTACTCACAAAGATTGTAAAAAAAACTCAGCCGATATAACAGCTGAGTTTCTATTAAGTCTGTTGTAGCGACTTTAGTCGTATCTTAAGTCTGTTGTAGCGACTTTAGTCGTATCTTAGAACACGACTGAAGTCGCTACAACGAACCAATTCTTTATTTCGCTTTCGCATGATGATTCTGAAAAGACTCGTAGTATTTTTCAGGATCGTACAAGTGACATTCGTCAGTAATCTGTTTCATTAATGACCAAGAAAAACGATATTCCCGCATATACTCTCCCCAATTTTCCTTTAAAATGCGATGAGCTAACCGCAAGTTATAGGCAGGAATAGCAGTAGAAAGGTGG
Organism: [Phormidium] sp. LEGE 05292; assembly: GCF_015207735.1. Classification (GTDB taxonomy): domain Bacteria; phylum Cyanobacteriota; class Cyanobacteriia; order Cyanobacteriales; family Aerosakkonemataceae; genus Floridanema. Next base: position 1,646 of record NZ_JADEWG010000099.1, on the reverse strand, counting down.
TGGGGAATGTGAACGTTGATATCGTGACAGAGAAATTCTACCCAACCAGGATAGTCGCAATGAACGCTTCCCGCTAACTGCGCCATTGCTTCATTCCACTCTGCTTCCGATTTAAAAGGAATATCAGAATATGTGTGGTGTACCAAAGTAAAGGTGCTCATCCAGAAATGGTAAACCATCCAAGGCATTAACCAAAACTTGACAAAACCCCAAATCCCAGTTGTAGCGATTAAAGTGGGAAATGCGATCGCAGCAAACCCTAAAACCAACAATACCGAAAATCTTACCTGTTCCCGCTTTTTCCCTTCAAATTGATTCCAATCAAAGTGTAAAACTGCCCAATGCGCGATCGATCCTACCCACCACAAACGACCCCGTATCCCTTGATAACCCCATTTTTTCAATTTATCTAAACTATCGTAATACTCTGGTTTAAAAGGTTGCCAAGCATTATCCTCATCCAACTTATTTGTATGGGCGTGGTGGTGATTGTGGAGATGCCGCCAACTATGAAAAGGATAAATCAAAGGCAACATCACTGTATGACCCAGCAAATCATTCACCCAACGACGGTTAGCAAATGAACGATGTCCACAGTCATGACCAATAACAAAAAAACCAGTCAGTGCCGTGCCCGTAAAAATCCAGGCGAATGGTAACAAAAACCAAGGAGAAAAAGCAATGCTGGCATAACCTAAACCAACCAGCAACACATTAATTACCACCGAAGTCCAAGCTTTCCGGCGATTTTTCAGGAAAACCTCTTTTGGTAAAGTCCGCAAAATATCTTTGAGGCGGAAATTTGGGGAAACTTCCAGGGTAGTTCCTAAATCTTGGGGTTTTACAAATGATAGAGTCATGAATTAACCAAACTTAAACTTCCTGCGTAACCGTACAGTGTGTAGCAAAATAGACGAAACAAATTAGCCTAGTAGCAATAAATCAGTAACAGGCAATATTGCGGAATATTTTCCTTTTTTGCTAAATTTCATTAGTAGTCAGGCTGGGGAACAATTCTGAGTTTTCAGCAAAAAAACAGATGTGTTCATCGCAAAACTTTTCTTTTTATACCATAAGGTGAACCTGCTGGCTACATAAGCAAAATTTAGCCTGAGCCAAAATAAAAGCCAGGTTACTCATTTATGAACCGCAGCGGATCGATAGTGCTAATCTCTTCTATCCTTGTTGATCCTGACTGCTGATTTCTGAATCTTCTTCTGTCAAACGCTGTTGCTTAAGATTTTGTAGTTGTTGCAACAAAGTTTCCACTTCTGCTTGCAGATTTAAAAGCTTAACTTGCTGATCTGCCTGATACACCGACTTCATCTTTTCCATCATACGGACTTGATTGGTTAAGGCTACAGACATATTGCTCGCTTCTTGAACAGCGATCGCAGGACGTTCAATAGTTGATGCAGATAAACCAGTAGACATTGTTTTTTGCTTAGTTATATTTGCTTACTCACACCATCTCGTAAATTCTACCCTGTAACGTTAAGCAAAGTTAAGTTTTTCAAACATTAAATTTTTATAAAGCCTGGAAAGGCAGAAGGCAGAAGGGAAGAAAGACAGAAGGCAGAAGGGAAGAAATGCAGAAGGCAGAAGTAAAAATTCCCTAGTCCCCTAGTCCCCTAGTCCCCTAGTCC
>NZ_JADEWG010000338.1 GCF_015207735.1 [Phormidium] sp. LEGE 05292 | reverse complement strand
CCCCTGCCCCCTCCCCGTAAACGGGGAGGGGGTGATAGTTTTTTGATTTATTCTGTTATTTCAAGTGCTTTCATTAAATATTGCAATGTTTCTTTCTGTTCTTGTGCTTCTTCTTCGGAAACATTGCACCAAGAATCTAACATTTCGATAATATTTTTTAATTGTTCTGGAGTTGCAGGTTTTAGGCTGGGATGGGTTTCTGTTTGATTAACTTCTGGATTGTTTTGTTTAATAAGTTGTGGATTCATTAAATTTCACCTCATTTTTACTCATCAAACAGTCTCCGGGCTGAAATTAAATCTCTTTCTCGATCGATCGCTACTTTTAATTCCGGTAGAGTTTCTTCATCATATCCTGATTCATCAGCCATCCATTCATCAAGAAGTTAGATTACTTTTTCGATTTGTTCTGGAGTTAAGGGTTTTATTAATGATGAAGCTTTTGGCTGTCTGGTCATTATTTTTTACATTTTGGATGATTTGAGATGTGACTATTTTAGCTGTTTTTTGGTTGGGTGGTGGTGCGATCGCAAAATGTGCGCGTTAGCGTGTATCGCGTTTTCATTCCCATGCGTCTCGTTCTTGACGAATAAATTGATCTACTTCTTCGGGTGTGGAAAAGCTACCTTTTGCAGCACCAATAAAACTGGTTAAAGATTTCTGAGATTCATTTTTCATTGCTATTGGTTGCAGTACAATGACTACCTCGAATAAACCAGGGTTAATGTTATCTGGTAAGTTAATTTCGAGTTTGCGATCGCTCTTTACTTCCACAGTTTGACGAATTGTTTCCATTTTCAGTTCAGGGAGTTTTCTATTAATACTAGTTTAAGGTGCGATCGCTCTTTTTTCTATGTTTTGGGGAAAGTGCGATCGTATTTGCCTAAAAACCTATTTGACTGGTGAAAAAGATTTTTTTGAACCACGAAGACAAATATAATTGTTGCTGCCGCCATATTCGGATTCCCAGCGTTAATAAACCAGAAACGAATGCAGACCAAGCGACAGCAGGAATTCTAACCGTAGCTGCTGAAATAATACAAGTAACAATAAGATGTGGGATTGCTTTAGAAAGCATAAACTGTAAGTTTATTGGGCGTGGTTTTTGCCCAGGTTCTAATGGCTTTGGCTCAGAAAATTTCCATTCAACGGGTCTGGCAGATAGAGCCTGTGTAATAGCGTCTGGTGCCACTTGAAGGATAAAGTGGCACTTTGTGCCATTTTATCCTTCAAGTAATTGAGTGCCATTTTATGCTTTCAGTTGGCGACACTTGTAACGCTGGGAAATAGCACGACATAAATCAGGGAAATAT
>NZ_JADEWG010000337.1 GCF_015207735.1 [Phormidium] sp. LEGE 05292 | reverse complement strand
TTGACACTCACCGTGCTAAAGCAGCGGTGATTCTTCATTCATAGACTCAGCTTGCTCTGGCAGGATTGCTCCAGCCAAAGTAGAGGCCAAATCTCCTGAAGCGTTCGGATCTACGATCCAAGTTCCGACATGACCTGCCGTACTCAAGGCTGTTTTTAGAATGTTCAACGCGGCATTCCAATCCCTATCCAAAATAAATCCACATTCACAAATATGGGTTCTTATAGATAAGGATTTTTTGACTATTGCACCGCAACAGGAGCATTCCTGGGAAGTATAAGCAGGATTAACAGCAATAGTTATCTTGCCAAACTTAACTCCAAAATGTTCCAGCCATTTTCTAAATTGATACCAACCTGCATCATTAATAGATTTAGCGAGACAATGATTTTTAACTAAATTCTTAATCCGCAAATCTTCGTAGGCGATCAGATCGTTAGATCGAGTTACGCAACGCGCTATTCTCTTAGCGTGTTCTTCACGTTGCCTACTTATTTTGAGGTGTACTCGCCCTAATCTATTAATAGCTTTTTTGCGATTGGTAGAGCCTTTCTTTTTGCGAGAAACCCGCCTTTGTCTAAACTTTAGACGCTTCTCACTTGTTCGATAAAACTTAGGATTTGGTTCTGAGTAACCATTGGAATCCGTGTAGAATTCTTTAATTCCCACATCCAATCCAATCGCTTTACCTGAAGGTTGACAATCTATTTTATTGTCCACTTTTACTAAGAATTGGACATAATAACCATCAGCACGCCGAACTATCCTTGCCCGTTTTATCTGCTCTAATTGGTAGAAGTTTAAGTCCCACGTCCCCTTAAGTTTTAGTTTGCCAATCCCCTTTTTGTCTGTAAAGGTAATTTGTTTTCTAGTTTCAGAAAGCGACCATCCCGAAACTTTATATTCAACTGAACGACAGTTTTTCTTGAACCTTGGATAACCTTTCTTTCCTGGAATAGCCTTTCGGCAGTTATCGTAAAATCTCGCAATTGCCGAATAAGCCCATTCCACTGCAACCTGACAGGCATGAGAGTTTAAAGCCTTAACAAAGGGGTATTCTGCTCTTAATGCCGTGTTGTGACGATACAATTCTTTCTGTCCTATTCCGCGATTGTCCATCCAATATCGGAGGCATTTATTGCGGACAAATTGAGCAGTCCTAATTGCTTCATCAATGGCTTTATATTGAGTTGTTTTCCCTTGCGCTTTAAACTCTAGAACTATCATTTGACGTGGAAAACCTCTACGGCGTTTAGCCTAACACAATTAAAGCCGTCCTGCAAGGACGGGGCTTGTACCCATGTTTTTGGTCA
>NZ_JADEWG010000098.1 GCF_015207735.1 [Phormidium] sp. LEGE 05292 | reverse complement strand
AGAAAGGCAGAGGGGCAGGGGAGCAGGGGAGCAGAGGGGACAAGGGGACAAGGGGACAAGGGGACAAGGGGCTAGGAAAGTTTTGAGTTTTGAGTTAGGGAGAAAGTTCTGAGTTTTAAGTTTGCTCCCCTGCTCCTCTGCTCCTCTGCCCCTCTGCCCCTCTGCACCGAAGCACAGGTAAGATAGAGGCTATGGGGGAATTGCATCCCCGATCGAAACATTTGTTTATTAGTTGAAGATAGTTTTCTCATGGTTAATCAGCCATCCGTTATATCAGAATCACCCGATTCTCAGGAAAAGCCTGCAAAAATCCACTTACCACGTACTAGTGAATCAGAAACCTTAAAGAAAATCCGTCACACAACTTCCCATGTGATGGCGATGGCTGTGCAGAAACTATTTCCCAAAGCACAGGTGACGATCGGCCCTTGGATTGAAAATGGATTTTATTACGACTTTGATAGTCCAGAGCCATTCACCGAAAAAGATTTAAAAGCGATTAAAAAAGAGATGATTAAGATCATCAATCGCAAACTGCCAGTTATTCGGGAAGAAGTCAGTCGGGAAGAAGCAGAACGCCGCATCAAGACAATCAACGAACCTTATAAACTGGAAATCCTCGAAGGTTTACAAGAACCCATTACCATTTATCATTTAGGTGAGCAATGGTGGGATCTTTGTGCAGGGCCGCACGTTGAGAATACCGCAGAATTAAATCCCCAAGCTTTTGAACTAGAAACCGTCGCAGGTGCTTATTGGCGCGGAGATGCCACCAAAGCGCAATTGCAAAGGATTTACGGTACGGCTTGGGAAAATCCCGAACAACTAGAAGAATACAAACGCCGCAAAGAAGAAGCACTGCGCCGAGATCACCGTAAATTAGGTAAAGAACTCGGATTATTTATCTTTACTGATGATGTTGGCCCAGGTTTACCATTGTGGACTCCCAAAGGCACCATTTTAAGAAGTACCTTAGAAGACTTCCTCAAACAAGAACAACTCAAACGCGGTTATTTGCCAGTAGTTACCCCGCACATCGCCAGAGTCGATTTATTCAAAACTTCAGGACATTGGCAAAAATACAAAGAAGATATGTTCCCGATGATGGCGGACGACGAAGAAGCAAAGGCAGTTGAACAAGGATTTGTTCTCAAGCCGATGAACTGTCCTTTCCACATTCAAATTTACAAGAGTGAGTTACGTTCCTATCGGGAATTGCCAATGCGTTTGGCAGAATTCGGCACCGTTTATCGTTACGAACAATCAGGAGAATTAGGCGGTTTAACCAGAGTTCGTGGTTTTACAGTTGATGATTCTCACTTGTTTGTCACCCCCGAACAATTAGATGCTGAATTCTTGAATGTAGTGGATTTAATTCTTTCCGTATTCAAGAGTTTACAACTGAAAAACTTCAAAGCCAGACTAAGTTTTCGCGACCCTGCTTCTGATAAATATATTGGTTCTGATGAAGCTTGGGAAACCTCACAAAACGCGATTCGTCGTGCAGTTGAAACTCTGGGAATGAATTACTTTGAAGGCATTGGAGAAGCGGCATTTTATGGGCCTAAATTAGATTTTATTTTCCAAGATGCCTTAGATAGAGAATGGCAATTAGGAACTGTCCAGGTAGATTACAATTTACCGGAAAGATTTGAATTAGAATATGTTGCCGAAGATGGTTCTCGGAAACGTCCGGTAATGATTCACCGCGCACCTTTTGGATCTTTAGAAAGGTTAATTGGGATTTTGATTGAAGAATATGCAGGTGATTTTCCCTTGTGGTTAGCACCAATTCAAATTCGTTTATTGTCGGTCAAAGATGAATTTTTACCTTACATTCAAAACGTTGTCAAAGAATTGCAAGTTTTAGGAATTCGTGCCGAAGCTGACACCAGTGGCGAACGTTTAGGGAAACAAATTCGCAATGCCGAAACCCAAAAAATTCCCGTGATGGCGATCGTCGGAGAAAAAGAAGTTGAATCAAATTCTTTGAATATCCGCACTCGTGCTTCAGGAGAATTAGGCGCACTTTCAGTTGCGGAAGTAATAGAAAGGATGAAGCAAGCAATAGAAAATTACAGCGACTTTTAACAAAAGTTAAGGTGGGGAAATTCCCCCCTTAACTTTTAACCAATTTAACCAATAAAAAGTAGGTGAATATGATTGAAGAAGAGAATAATCAGATTATTATCGAACAAGCTGATGAAGATGAAGATTCCCTAGAAATACCCCTAGAAAGAAGGCGCGTTAAAACTGATAGGCAAGATTTACCTGTTGAAACTGTACATTCATGGGTTAATCGAGGTAAGCTCAACCTCCAACCCGAATTCCAGCGATACTTTGTTTGGGATAAAACAAAATCAAGCCGATTAATTGAGTCTTTGCTTCTCGATATTCCAATTCCAGTTATCTATGTGGCTGAAGAAAAAAATAATACTTACTCGGTTGTTGATGGGCAACAAAGATTGACTAGTATTTGTGCATTTATTAATGGAAAATTACCTAACGGTCAGGACTTTAAACTTTCTAGCCTACAAGTAATGACAGAACTTAATCGAAAAGCTTTTAAAGATTTGGAATCAGAATTACAAGAAAAAATTTTGAATTATATAATCCGTGTAATAGTAATTCAAAAAGACTCTGATTCCGATGTAAAATTTGAAATGTTTGAACGTCTAAATTTAGGGGCTGAGAAGCTTAACGACCAAGAACTACGAAATTGTATTTACAGAGGAAACTACAACAATCTTCTCTGTGAACTGGCTAAAAACCCATATATGCTAAAGGTCATGGGTTCTTCTACGCCTCATCCACGAATGAGTGATAGACAGCTGATTCTGCGCTTTTTTGCAATGTGGCGCAACACGCATTTGAGGTATAAAGGCCCAATGAAAAGGTTTCTTAATTTTGAAATGGAGAAGCATCAGAGTCTGAGTCCGCAAGACAAGGAAGAAATGCAAGAAGTTTTCAATAAATCTATAGAAATGGCTTATATAGTTTTTGGGAATAATGCTTTTCGTCGATTTAATCCAAGCAAAGATGGTAATGGAAATGGATGGGAGAATAAATTAAATGTCGCCCTCTGGGATACAATTTTGTATAGTTTTAGTTATTATCAAAAATCGCAAATTATCCCTATGGCTGATCGAATAAGGGAAGAATTCCTTGATTTAATGGTTAATGATACCACGTTTGTTGAGTATATTAGTAGTACTACTGACAAGCCAGAAAGAATTCAATACCGTGCTGAAGTTTGGCTACAAAGGCTAAAATCTTTAGTTAGTATTAACAACAATGAACCTCGTGCATTTTCGTTTAAACTGAAGCAAGAATTATATCAACAAGATCCTACTTGCCAAATTTGTAATCAGCATATTCATGACATTGATGATGCTGAAATAGATCATATCCAGCATTACTGGAGAGGTGGGAAAACAATACCTGAAAATGCTCGTCTTACCCATCGTTACTGTAATAGATCTCGTGGAGCAAGGAATTAAGATCTAAAACAATGCCTTATCCGAAACCGAAACCACCTGGCTAGAAACCCACTTAAAAGAAAAACCCATCAAATAACCCTCTCTTCTCTTTCTTCGTGTCCTTCGTGTCTTCGTGGTTCAAAAAAAACAAAATTCTGCTATTGTTAATAACTGCATTATATAAACCAATTAGAATGTCTACCGTTTCGATCGCCGTTCCCGCCACAACTGCCAACCTTGGCCCAGGTTTCGATTGCATTGGCGCAGCTTTATCCCTTTACAACGAATTCCAATTTACCCAAATCAATTCAGCTGAAACAGCACTAAAAATTAACGTCACTGGCGCAGAAGCAGAAAGAGTCCAAACTGACGAAAGCAACCTGCTTTATCAAGCATTTGTAAAATTTTATCAGCATATTGACAAAACACCCCCAGCTGTAGAAATTGACATTAAATTAGGAGTACCTTTGGCGCGAGGTTTGGGTAGTTCAGCGACGGCAATTGTTGGCGGTTTGGTGGGTGCTAATCTTTTAGCGGGGGAACCTTTGCGCCAGGTAGAAGTGATGCAGTTGGCAATTGAAATGGAGGGACACCCAGATAACGTAGTTCCGGCTTTTTTGGGCGGTTGTCGGTTGGCGGCGACGGGATTAGTTATGGAACCGCAGAGACACAGAGAACACAGAGAGGAATGGGAGATTTGTAATATTCCTTGGCATTGGGATGTGATTCCGGTGGTGGCAATTCCTGATTTTGAGCTTTCGACTTCGGAGGCGAGGAGTGTTTTGCCAAGCGAGTATAGTCGCGGGGATGCGATTTTTAATACGGCGCATTTCGGTTTGTTGGTGCGCGGGTTGGAAACTGGTAGGGGAGATTGGTTGCGGGTGGCGATGCAGGATAAAATTCATCAGCCCTATCGCCAGAGTTTAATTAAAGGTTATGATGCGGTTTACTCGGCAGCGGTGAATGCTGGAGCTTATGGTTTGGTGATTAGTGGTGCGGGGCCGACTCTTTTGGCTTTGGCAGATACGGAAAAAGCGGAAGTTGTTTGTCGGGCGATGGAGTCTGCTTGGCAGCAAGCAGGGGTTAAGGCAGAAGTGAAAGCGTTAAAGGTGGATTTTCAGGGGGCGCGAAGAACTGATATGGAGTTTTAGCTGGTTGAAATTTAACTTAATCCTCTTCTAACAAAAAAGTATTAAAACTAACTCAGAAATTCTACTAACCCTGAAGTGACATAAGAGGATAAAATGATACCTGTTGTCTCAAAATCGGGTCTAATAAAAACTTAGTGCCATCTAATATTGTCGAACTCAGACAGCCTTCTGTAGCAGACCCGTCGCCTCGTCAAGGGGAACTGCCTTTTACTTTACAAGACCTTAAGGCTGCTATCCCTGCTTATTGTTTTGTACCTTCTGTTTGGAAGTCACTTTTTTACTTCGTTTTAGATGTTTCCATCATTGCTGGGCTTTATGCCTTAGCTTATTTTCTAGATTCCTGGTGGTTTTTCCCTCTCTTTTGGTTGATGCAGGGAACCATGTTCTGGGCTTTATTTGTGGTGGGACATGACTGCGGTCACGGTTCTTTTTCGCAGCACAAGTGGTTAAATAATTTAATCGGACACCTCAGCCATATTCCGATTTTGGTTCCTTATCATGGTTGGCGGATTAGCCACAGAACACACCACGCTAACACGGGAAATATTGATACGGATGAAAGTTGGTATCCGGTTAGTCAGTCCAAGTATGAACAAATGCACTGGTCTGAAAAGTTAATTCGCTTCAATTTGTTACTGTTGGCTTATCCAATTTATCTGTTTAAGCGTTCTCCTGGGAAAAAGGGTTCTCATTTTCTTCCTAGTAGTCCGCTGTTTCGTCCTTCAGAAAAATGGGATGTACTTACTAGTACTTTTCTTTTGATTGCGATGGTGGGTTTTTTGGGTTTCTTGACTTACCAGTTTGGTTTGTTATTTCTGGTTAAGTTTTACCTCGCGCCATACATTGTGTTTGTCGTTTGGTTGGATTTAGTTACCTATTTACACCACACCGATCCTGATATTCCTTGGTATCGTGGTGAGGATTGGTATTTTCTCAAAGGTGCGCTTTCTACTATTGACCATGATTATGGTTTTATTAATCCGATTCACCACAATATTGGGACTCATGTGGCGCATCACATTTTTCTGAATATGCCTCATTATCATTTGATAACTGCTACTGAGGCGATTAAGCCGATTCTGGGTGATTATTATCGCAAGTCTGATAGACCTATTTGGGAAAGTTTCTGGCGTTCTTATGTTAGTTGCTTTTTTGTTCCTGATGCGGGGTCAAAAGTTTACTATCAGTCTCCTGAAAAATAGGTTGCTGTTGGTTTGAAAATGGCAGATAAACGGGATTTTTACCTGCGTTTATCTGCTTTTTTTTACGACAGATATCCACAGATGAACACAGATAAACACAGATATTTTTGTCATCTTTGGGTGTCTTGCGATATCTTTTTTTAGAACGCAAATGAACGCAGATGTAGGCGATAGCCTTCCCGTAGGGTACGCAGATGTTTTTTTTAATTTATTGTTGGGGGGAGATGTTAATGTTCAAATATGTCTTTGTATTGTAGTAGGTCTAGTTGTACTATGACGGGTAATACTTGAAAGCATTCTTGGGCTAGTTGCCAACGTTCTTCTCTTTTTAGCATTGTAATTAGTTTTTCTTTGGCGCTTAACAAGTAACGCACGTCGTTGGCGGCGTAGCGTAGTTGTTCGTCGCTTAAGTTGGCGGCGTTTCCCCAGTCGGAACTTTGGGCACTTTTATCTAGTTCTATTTGTTCTAATTCTTGAATTAGGTCTTTTAATCCGTGTCTTTGGGTGTAGGTTCTGGCTAGTTTACTGGCTATTTTAGTACAAAAGATTGGGTTTACTTGAATTCCTAAATTATGTCGTAATTGGGCTACGTCAAATCTGGCAAAGTGAAATACTTTGGTGATGCTAGTTGCTTCCATTAATTGTTTTAGGTTTGGTGCTTCTAGCTGTCCTTTAGCGATGCGAATTACGGTGATGAAACCTGGACAAAATAATTGTACTAAACATAAACGATCGCGCAACGGCAACAACCCCATTGTTTCTGTATCTACAGCTACGGCTTCCGCTTGCAAATATTGGGATAATAAGTCGTCGGGCAGGTCGCGATCGCAAACTTGAAAGTCTTCTAATTGCATAAATTTTTAACGGCTGCGAATGAAAATCTGTGTGAAATAATATTCGCCTTTGCTATTTTGAGCAACCCCTATCCCCGTTAAGTTAAAATTCCCCCGAATATTCTTTAAGTGTCCGGGACTTTTTAACCAACCTTGAACTGCTTGGGTAGCCGGATCTTTGTATCCTTGATTATAGGCAACATTTTCCCCAGCACTACTGTAAGAAACTGATTTTTCGATCGCATTTACTCGCTGTTCAAATCCTTGGTGACTGAAGGGAACTTTCCCACTCGCCATTGCTTGACTATGCAATCTTGATTGTTGAGTAATTGCCGAATTTAATTGCAAAGGTGGGAGTTTTTGCGATTGACGATATTTATTTACCTGTTCGTGAATCGATCTTTCTAAATTAGTAAGTGTATTTGGGTTTTGGGCAACAATTTCCGAATTATTGGGTAAAATTTCTGGTTGCATAAAAGAGTCTATGTTCCTAATTACATCACAGCCATTCAGTCCTACAACCAGAAATAAACTTAGATAAGCAATTTTGCTGACTTTTCTGAACATTATTATTGTGATGATTCTGAAGAATTTAAGAATTTGGCTACAGTTTGCACATCCTTATCACCACGTCCAGAACAGTTAATTACTATCCGGGGATTACCACTTAGCTGAGGACAAAGTTTATCTAAAAACGCGATCGCATGAGCAGTTTCTAACGCCGGAATAATCCCTTCCAACCGCGAAAGCCGCCCAAATGCTTCTAACGCTTCTTCATCTGTTACGCTGTAATACTCAGCCCGCCCGGAATCTTTTAAATAACTGTGTTCTGGCCCAACCCCAGGATAATCTAAACCAGCACTAATCGAGTGTGGTTCAATTACCTGACCTTCCTCGTCTTGCAGCAAATAGCTCATCGCTCCGTGCAATACACCAACTTGTCCTTTTGTCAAGGTTGCGGCGTGTTTTCCTGTGTCCACACCTTCACCCGCTGCTTCTATCCCAATTAAACGCACACTTGGTTCTTTAACAAAATCGGCAAATAATCCCATTGCATTTGACCCACCACCGACGCAAGCGAGGAGGATATCGGGCAAAACTCCCCATTTTTCTACAGCTTGGGCGCGAGTTTCTTGACCAATAATCGCCTGAAAATCTCTGACTAACATCGGGTAAGGATGGGGCCCCGCTACCGAACCTAAAATGTAATGTGTAGTTTCGACATTTGTCACCCAGTCGCGGATAGCTTCCGAAGTCGCATCTTTCAGCGTTCCCGTTCCAGCGGAAACAGGACGAACTTCTGCACCCATTAACCGCATCCGAAACACATTTAACGCTTGACGTTCCATGTCGTGAACGCCCATATAAATGATGCAGTTTAAACCGAATCTCGCGCAAACGGTTGCCGTTGCTACGCCATGTTGACCTGCCCCAGTTTCGGCAATAATTCTTTGTTTGCCCATCCGCTTTGCCAGCAATACCTGAGCTAGGGCATTATTAATTTTATGGGCTCCGGTGTGGTTTAAATCTTCTCGTTTTAAATAAATTTGCACTCCGCTGCCATCTGGTCGGGCATAATGGGCGGTGAGACGTTCGGCAAAATATAAAGGTGTGGGGCGACCAACGTAGTCTTTTAGTAACTGCTGAAGTTCATTTTGGAAGTCTGCGTCAGCGCAATATTTTTGAAACGCCGCTTCTAACTCGCTTAAAGCAGGCATTAATGTTTCCGGCACATATTTGCCGCCAAAACGTCCAAAACGTCCTAATGCGTCGGGTACTTGTGTCGCTTCGTTAGTTTGTTGGGGATTAATAGGGGTCAGTGTCACAGTGATTTCGGAAAAAAATTTCAACTTCTCCCAATGTACTACGATCGAGGGGGTAGGGGAGCAGGGGAACTCCAGGGGCAGGGAAGAAATTTAAAATTAGGCTTTAACTCTCAACCTAAAATCTCTTTCTTACATCTGTGTTCATCTGTGGACATCTGTGGTAAAAAATTCTAAAGTTCGTTGTTGCGACTTCAGTCGTTATGAACACTAAAGTGTTCACAACAGACCAAAATCTTGAAAGTTCGTTGTTGCGACTTCAGTCGTACTAGGACTAAAGTCCTCACAACAGACCAAAATCTTGAAAGTTCGTTGTTTCGACTTCAGTCGTTATGAACACTAAAGTGTTCACAACAGACCTAGTTTAATAGTTAAGGTGAAATTTATGTCTTCTAAACGTAAAAATTCCGATTCTCAACCCACTGAAAATCGTGTTGTTTATTCCGAATTTGGCAATCAAAATAATTCTGCTGCTTTTGAAAGACCAATCCAAGAATTACCGCCAAATCAACAAGATTTACGAGTGCAAGCTTCCAGCAAAGGACGCAAAGGGAAAACTGTTACAGTAATTAGTGGATTTCAAGCGAAACCGGAAACTTTGGCAGATTTACTGAAAAAGTTAAAAACTCAATGCGGTGCTGGGGGAACTGTTAAGGAAAATACGATCGAACTTCAAGGCGAACACAAACAAAAACTTCTCGAAATCCTCAAAACTTTGGGTTACAAAGTAAAAATAAGCGGCGGCTAAAACTTTTATTCATTGTTTAGCTTTTTAATGTGACTTTGTGATTTATTTAAAGCTTCTTGAGATAGTTTAATGTATTGCCTAGTAGCTTCAATGTGTTCTACTGTTGCTTGAATCTGTTCTGTGGTTGCTTGAACGTGCTCTTCAGTTGCACGATCGGAATGTTCTACTGATTTAGCATAATGTCCGGCTACCTTTGCATGGCGCTCAACTACTTTGGCTTTTTGCTGAATCAACTTTCCTTTTTCTTCAATAAATTTACCATGTTCTTGCTCTTCAATTGAATGAGCGTTTTCTTGAATTGATTTTCCCTGCGCTTCAACTTCTTTGCCGTGTCGGAAACTTTTTTGAGCGTGTTCTTCGATTAATTTAGCTATATATTGCTGTTCTTCAGACATAGATTTAATTTGGTATTTAATTATTTTTTCTTAAGATTAAAATTGAGGCTATACAAACAAAACCTGCGGAGGCAGGTTTATAGTCCTTGTCAAGCGGACTTAGTTTGTGTAGTCGCGGTTTTAACCGCCAAACCCTTTTCAAACATCCTCTTAATTTATCTAATCTTCTTTACTTTAATCTGGTCGTTCATCTATCAATAGAATGACACCTTCTGGTCGATTTTCTACGATTAAGGATGTACAAATTACCCGACAACGAATATTTTTTCCTCGACGGTTTACCGCATCGACAACAGTTGTTTGTTCTTCGGTATTTCCAGTTTGACAGGCGCGAATTAGTCCGCGCAATTGCTCAACTGGTAAACCAATATCTAAGTCAAAAAAGAAATATCCAACGGCTTCTTCGGCACGTAAACCCCATAATTCTTCGGCTCTTCCGTTCCAAAGTTGTACGCTGAGTCTGTTATCTAAAACTATCATACCAACGCGCAAACTAGTCAATATTGATTCCATAAATATGGTGACTCGGTTGAGTTCTTCTGTTCGTTGGCGGAGTTCATCGTTGGTTGTTTGTAATTCTTCGTTTGCTGATTGGAGTTCTTCGTTCATTGTCTCCAATTCTTCATTAGTACTTTGCAGTTCTTCGTTGGTGGTTTCTAATTCTTCATTAGTACTTTGGAGTTCTTCATTGGTGGTTTCTAATTCTTCATTTGTGCTTTGCAATTCTTCGTATGCGGTTTCTAATTCTTGGGTAGAACGCTGTAATTCTCGCTCTAATTCGTTGTAGCGAGTGATATCTTGAAAGACAATTGTTACGCCTAGTGCATCAGCAGAGTTATCTAATAAAGGAACTACTTGAATTTCTAAATATATAATGCTCTCTTCGCTGCGAATTAATTCAACTTCTGGTATATTAACTGTGCGGCGTTCGGTGTATGCTTGTTGAATGCGCGATCGCAATTCCACCGGACGATATGATAACTCTAAATCCTGTAACGGACGACCTAAATCTTGCGTGCTTAAATTAAATAATACTCTAGCTTGCCGATTAGCCAGCACTATATTACCCTGAATATCTATTACTATTTGAGCGAGTGGTAACAACTCAAAAGCTTCGTCTTTTAAACGCATATTTCCTACTAATTGATTGCTGGCTTCGGTGTTTCCCGATTCTGCCATGATTAATAAACGATCGCGTAAACTAATCCTGGGTACTCTAGAAAAAATTCGATATTTCAAGTTTGCTGGTTGGAAAAGATTAGCGTGTGTTAGCAACATTTCTGCTTTCCCGACAAACAAAAACCCTGTATCATTTAAAGCAAAGTGAAATCTCGCTAAAATTCTGGCTTGAATATCTGCATTAAAATACATCAAAGTGTTGCGACACACTAATAAATCTAAGCGGGAAATAGGTGCATCATGAACTAAGTCATGGCGACCAAAAATTACACAACGTCTTAAGTCAGTACGAAAAATATAATTCATTCCCGAAGCTTCAAAGTATTTTTTCCGCAGTTCTTCTGGTACACTTTCTAAAGCTCTTGAAGTGTAAACTGCTTGCCTACCTTGCACTAATGCTTCTTCATCTAAATCTGTTGCATATATTTTCACGCGATTTCTAAAGGCTTCTGACCCTAAAGCTTCTGCTAGTAAAATAGCAATAGTATAAGCTTCTTCTCCAGATGCACAACCAGCACTCCAAACTCGAATCGGTTCGTTGTTTGGTTTAGCATCAAGAATGCCGGGAATTATTTCTCCTGCTAACACTTCCCATGCTGTTGCATCACGGAAAAAGTTGGTAACGTTAAGTAATAATGTATCGAAAAGTATGTTTAGTTCACCCGGATGTACTTGTAAATAATCTAAATAATCATTGAAACTTTCCACGCCTACTCGTTGAATGCGCTTTCGCATTAAACGCATTAAACTAGGACGTTTATAGCCTGTGAAATCAAACCCGCGATTGCGTTTTAAGTATTGTAGTAATCCTTCAAATTCTGGGTCTTGTGGTGTGGCTTTGTTCATTCGATCGCTCCTTTATGCACCAAATTAACGATCGCCTCTCCTATTTTATCAATCGGCAAAATAAAGTCAACACAACCTGTGGCAATTGCCGCTCCAGGCATTCCGAACACCCCTGATGTTGCTTCATTCTGAGCAATTACTGTTCCCCCCATTTTCTTAATTGCTTTCACTCCCTCTGCTCCATCTGAATCTGCACCTGTTAATATTACTGCGATCGACCTTTTTTGATAATTTTTTGCTATCGATTTTAATAATACATCTGCTGAGGGACGCACAAATTTGACTTTTTCCGTTTGAGTTAAAGAAATTTCTCTTTCTGCATTAACAATTAAATGGTAATTCGGTGGTGCAACATAAACTATAGAAGGTTTGACTTTTTCTCCATTTTCTGCTTCTTTAACTATTAATAAGCTTTGATAACCAAAAATACTCGGAAAATAGCTTTTATAGTTACTAGCTAAATGTTTTACTATTAAAATTGGAACTGGCAAATCCTTCGGTAACTTATTGAGGATATTGACGATCGCATCAGTGCCGTCTGAAGATGCAGTTATTCCTACAATATCAAAGAATAACCCTTGAGACTGATTTAGTTGATTTTTTTCATTTGAGTAACTCACAGGGATTTGTAAAATCATTATTTTTATCTCTATAATTATATATCTAACAGATTTCTGTTTTCCTCAACCAATAGCCAACAAATATTTACAATTAACTTAAGTACTAAATGATACAAAAGAACACTTGCTAGCTATCAGAAGAAAAGATCTTGAACCATTGAACTATCGTAATATACTAAAAAAAAAAAAGAATTTGTACTGGAGACTATTGACTGTGCAAACCCAAATAAATATGTGAATCTTTCTAAAGTTTAATGTATAAAGCAAATTATTTATATTATCGTATTTAACAGATATAGGGTAAAAATCCCTAACTATTAAAATAATGCCAGGACACGACATCATAGTGATTGGAGCTTCAGCAGGTGGTGTAGAGGCAGCAAGTCAACTAGTTCGCAGCTTACCAGGAGATATTCCAGCGGCAATTTTTGTAGTTATTCATATTGCGGCTCACAGTAACAGCGTTTTGCCACAAATTCTCCAACGTCGTGGTCATATACCTGCAACTCATCCCAAAGATGGGGAGGAAATTCAACATGGACGGGTCTATGTTGCGCCTCCAGATTTACATTTAATAATCAAACCAGGATATATTAATTTAGCTCATGGGCCAAAAGAAAATCGCCATCGTCCAGCCGTCGATCCGCTATTTCGCTCAGCTGCACGAGCATACAAGTCAAGAGTAATTGGTGTAATACTATCGGGAGCACTTGATGATGGGACAGCAGGTTTATTGGAAATCAAAAAACTGGGTGGAATTGCGATCGCGCAAGATCCCGAAGAAGCGCTTTATGATGGAATGCCTGGGAGTGCGATCGAAAATGTCGAAGTAGACTATGTATTACCTATCGCTGAAATTGGCGAAAAATTAGCTACTTTAGCTCACGAACCAGTAGAAACAAATAATAACTCAGTTGATTCTCAGTTAGCTATGGAAACTGATATGGCAGAGTTAGATGCTGAAGCAGTACAAAGCTTAGAACGTCCGGGAAAGGAGTCACCTTACTCTTGTCCAGAATGTGGTGGCGTGTTATGGGAATTAAATAACGGCAACTTTTTGCGGTTTCGCTGTCGCACAGGACACGCTTTTTCCCCAGACAGTTTGTTCGCTGAACAATCAGACGCATTGGAACAAGCACTTTGGGTAGCATTGAGAGCACTAAAAGAGCAATCAGCTTTATCAAGAAAATTAGCCAAGCGAGCCAAACAGCGAAATCATTCAATCTCAGCAAATCGTTTTGCAGAACAAGCACAAGAAGCAGACTCCAAAGCCGAAGTGATTCGTCGAGTGCTGGTGCAAGGCGAAAATCAAATCCTGAATATTGATAATATAGAAGCAAATACCGAAGACAATAATTTAAAAACAGATATGAGTTAATCTATTCTGATACTGTTTTAAGCAATTGTTTCAGGAGTTGCGATCGTTACAAAAAAAATATATAACTACTTATTACTTTAGATAGATGAAAGCCATGCTAAGTATTTTATGATAAAAGAATATATATTAAAAATTTATAAATTAATTCAAATTATTAGTAAATTTCCTGAATAATTTGATTAAGCTCCTTTTGTAAAAACTAATCCAGCAATTTTTTTTAGGAACTCTACTATTTTCCTTTAAGAACCAAGTTTAAAAAATCATGATTGAAGACATCTTTGATACTCAGCTGGAAGCCGCCATTCAAAAACTAGAGCAACTGTGGGAAAAAACCGAACAGCTGCCCAGTAAAAGCAAACCTGCTTGGCGCATATTTGCCGAAGCAACAAGTTCCCAAACCGAAAAATTATTGCTGAGGGAAAGTTTAGATGAACTCAGTAATACTTTACATGAATTGCAGTGTGCGTTAGAAGAAATGCACAGCAAAAATGAAGAGCTTGCTATCAACCAAATGTTGTTGGAATCGGAAAGACAGCGATATCAAGAATTGTTTGACTTTACTCCTCATGCTTACTTGGTGACAGATGTTGATGGAGTGATTTCCGAAGCAAATCAAGCCGCAGAAAAGTTGTTGAGTGTTAGGTTCGATCGTTTAATTGGCAAACCATTAATTGTATTCCTTTCAGACACAGAACGGCGCAACTTTCGCAATTATTTAATCCTGTTAGAAAGCAGCAAAACAACTCAAGAATGGGAATTAGAAATTCAACCCAGGAACAAACAACCGTTACCAGCCGCTTGTATTGCTGTACCGATACTAGACTCTTACGGAAATGTAGTGGGATTGCGTTGGCAAATTCAAGACATCTCCCAACGTAAGCAAGCCGAACAAATTGAAAAAGAGTGGCGAATGCTCGATCGAATTCTCAGTGCATCGCCAGCAAAAATTTGCTTAATCGACGAAACAGGAAAATACCTCTACGCCAGTCCAGCCGCCGCCAAAATTTTCGGTTTAGCCGCAACAGAAATAGTGGGAAAAACTGGTTACGATTTAGGATTTCCCCCCCAAATTGTCGAAAAGTTTGATACCCAAAGACAAACAGTTGCATCAACAAAAGTAACCATCACCGATGAATTCAGTTTGTATGGAATTAACGGCATAGAAGATTACGAATATACCCTCAGTCCCTTAGCTGATGATTCCATAATCAACGGTGATGCAGTCGTCGTTACCTTCCGAGATATTACTAAACATAAGCAAATAACAACAGAGATTAACAAAGCACTGTGTAAACAAAGACAGCTTCATCAAATGAAAGCTCGGTTAATCTCCATAGTTTCCCAAGAAATTCGCACTCCTTTAGCTAACATTTTCGCTTCCGCCGAAATTTTGACAAATTATTCGCAAGAATGGAGTCAAGAAAGAAAAACTCAGCAACTGCAAAACTTGCAAGCAAGTGTTAAATATATTCACCAGTTGTTCAATGATTTGATATTAATCAGTGAAGCAGAAGCCGGAAAATTACAAATTAGCGCATCAATACTAGATGTAGAACAATTCTGCCAAAAACTCATATCCCAAACGCCATTTGATGAAGAAAAAAGAACCAAAATTAACTTCTACGCCAAATGCGAACATACTAACGCCTGCTTGGATCGGAAATTACTGCGGTATATTTTGGCAAATCTCCTCTCAAATGCCATTCGCTATTCTCCTGAAGGTGGCGAAATTCAATTTGACTTAATGACTAAAGATAAACAAATAATTTTCTGCATCAAAGATTCTGGTATTGGTATTCCCGGAGAAGATCGAGCTCATATTTTTGAGTGGTTTTATCGAGGTAGCAATATTGGTAATGTAGAAGGAATTGGATTAGGTTTATCAGTTGTAAAACAGTGTGTAGAATTACACAAAGGCAACATAACAATAGAAAGTGAAGTTGGAGTAGGAACCACTGTCACCGTAACTTTACCCATGTACTATGCACGATAAAGAAAGGCAGAAGGCAGAAGGCAGAAGGCAGAAGGTAAGAAAGGCAGAAGGTAGAAGGTAGAAGGTAACAAAGGCAGAAGTAGAAAAATTCATCTTGTCCCCTTGTCCCCTTGTCCCCTTGTCCCCCCATCTCCCCATCTCCTTGTCCCCTTGTCCCCCTGCCCCTTCCATCTCCCAGTAGAAAGAGCTAAAACTACTTTCAGTTACGGACTTAAGGTAGATTTACCAACTTAAAATCATTGTTACATATATAAGTATTGATGAATTAATCAAAGAAAGTGAAAAGCAAAAAATCGGGGTGCAAGCTACTCGTTACTCACAAAGACATTCTTTATCGTCAAGGAGCGAGAGCTATAAAAATGGTTAAATCAACCCCAGTTACTACTTATCATGCTATTCCCATTTATCTAAAGCCGTTTAAAAGAAAAAGTGAAATGTGGCTGCAATGGACATACGAAGGGATTCAATATGGTGTCAGAGTAAGCAATATGGGACAAGCACTTTATAATGCCCAACAAATGATTGATGCTATGTTGGAATTAGAAGCTAAGAGTTATAAAGCTATGAGTTTTTAAACTCAGTAATTCAAAGTTTAACATCCAAAATTTTAAATGCTTTAATTCAAATTAAAAGCCCGGTTTCACCGGGCTTAAAAGTTTTTTGAAGTTTTGATAAAAAATCATTGATAAAGGGAATTTTTATCGGTAAAAGTTGCTGGGAAATGGAATACCTTCGATCGGATACCCTACTGCTTTCCATGCGGGTAAACCACCTCTGATTTGCGATACGTTGATATATCCTGATGCACGTAGTTTGGCTGCGGCGATCGCACTTTCTTCGTCACTTTCGCCATATATATAGATATCGCGGTTTAGTTCTAAACTGGCGCGGGCGCGTTCTACTAGTTGGTTGAGGGGCATCGGTACAGCGCCTAAGATGTGGCTGGTGTTGAACTGGTTGCGATCGCGCACATCGATAATTGTTAAGGCTGGTTCTCCCCAGTCCAAACGGGCTTTTAAGTCATAAACCAAACATTGCTCCCTTAAGGGTGTCGGGCTAGGAATCAAATCCAATATCCGGCTCATAGCGTATTACATCTTCATTGACAATACTTGCAATGTAACAACTTATTTCGGATATTGCAAATTTTTATAGACAAACTATTTACATTAGTGTAAATTCATGCTTTTGTATCCAAATTGGCAAAAAATGAAGCCTTTGTAGGGGCGAAGCATTCCGGCGACAATTTTTGGCTCAAACCCTAGATTTTCTGCTCCGTTTGCTGATGCCTACGGCACGCACTCGCGTTCGCCCCTACCTTTAACTCCTTAAGAGAGGCAGAATCTTCCTTAATCTCGTTCCCAGGTTGAACCTGGGAACGAAAACAGAGGCTCTGCTCAGGAGTGCAAGTGTGAGTAATTACTGCTTTGCAGATTTTGCAGATTCTTCAGAGATGCGGCTGACTACGTTATAGTCGCCTGCACTGGGAGGAGTCATCGACTCAACAACACCTTCTGTTGGCCCACCGATCGCTTTCCATGCAGCTAAACCGCCTTGGAGTTCGGAAACGTTGACAAAGCCAGAGTTACGAAGTTGGCTGGCAGCTTGAGAAGTTTGCTCGTCGCTGTCAGAGTAAACGTAAATATCACGGTTGAGAGCTAAGGAAGGAGAAGGTTCAATACCTTGTGATAATTGTTCCATTGGCATAGGCATTGCGCCCATGATATGACCATTGTTGAAGGTTTCGCGATCGCGCACATCAAAAATAGTCAACGCTGGTTCGCCCCACTCTAAACGAGATTTTAAGTCGTGAGCAGAAGATTGTGCTTTGATTCCCGGAGGAGTAGGAGTAATGTTGGGCAATTTTTCTTTAGCATCTAAAATTGCTTCAGAAACTTTATCGCCTGAGTGTTTAATATCATCAGACAGTTTTTCTTTAACGGTTTCTTTCGCGTCCTGCACCTTGTCTGTCAAATTTTCCAAGTTATTTTCCAGGTTATTTTCCATGTTTATTTCCTCAACTACATCTGTTAGAAATGTAGCTAGGTATCGGGCAGAATTAATCTTTCTTCTGGGAGATCGTATACATACCTACAACTCTCATTCTTTTGGTAGAGAGGTGTTGATTTTGCTGCGTAAGTCTTCTAAGTTTTGGCGAATTCCGATCGTGTCGGGATGGTTGGGGATCGAGATGCGATCGGCTTTTTCTAAAGCTTGTAAAAAAAGTTGTAAGATAGTTTATTCACCAATGATTATCACTGACTAACTCTACTGTTGAGTTAGTTGATTTTACCTTAAACTTAATTTTATGGCATCTTCCCTTATTCAAAGCTTACCTAAAGAAGTTGTAAATTTAATAGCTGCTGGCGAAGTAATTGATTCTTTAGCCGCAGTTGTTCGCGAATTAGTCGAAAATTCTTTGGATGCAGGTGCAACCAGAATTGTTATTTCTGTTTGGGCAGAACTTTGGCGAGTCCGCGTGGCGGATAATGGCTGTGGGATGGATTTAGATAATTTGCGTTTAGCAGCCACCGCTCATAGTACTAGTAAAATTCATGATTATGATGATTTATGGAAGATTACTACTTTAGGTTTTCGCGGGGAAGCGTTACATAGTTTAGCGCAATTATCAGATTTAGAAATTGCTAGTCGGGCGATCGACAATTCTGAAGGATGGCGAATTTTATATGATAATTTGGGGGAACCTGTAATTGAAGAAGCGATCGCGATCGCACCCGGAACGATAGTCACTGTTTCTAATTTATTCGGTAATTGGCCTGTGCGTCGTCAAGGTTTACCAACTCCTGCTCAACAAATGCGATCGCTACAAGCCATAATTCACCAAATTGCTATCTGTCATCCCCAAATTACTTTGCAGGTTGAACAAAACGATCGCCCTTGGTTTACCATTAGTCCGGGAACCACTGCTCAAGATATTTTACCACAAATTATCCGTGATTTAAAGTTAGGAGATTTGCAACATTTGAAAATGGAATTATTAGCAGAACTGGATAGTTCAGAACCGCGAAAAATTAGCCAAGCTGAATATTTAGAATTAGTTTTAGGTTTACCAGATAGATGTCACCGTCGCCGTCCTGATTGGGTGAAAGTAGCAACAAATGGCAGAATTATTAAATCATCTGAATTAGAGCAAACTATTTTTACAGCTTTTGCTCGGACTTTACCACGCGATCGCTTTCCTGTCTGTTTCTTACACTTAAAAATATCTCCCGATCAAATAGATTGGAATCGTCACCCAGCCAAAGCAGAAATTTATCTGCATAGTGTTAGTTATTTACAGAAACAGATTTTGAGTGCGATCGAACAAGCATTAAATCTTAACCCTCAAAATATCTCCGAAACAGTTCACAACCAAAGAATCGGAAAATTACTCACCGTTGCCGAAGAAAAAGCTAATTATAAGATCGATCGTACAATTAAACCAGAAACAGCAAAAAAAAGTGAAATAACTTTAATGGAACTTCGGGCAGTTGCCCAAGTCAATAACACCTACATAGTAGCAGAACATCCCGCCGGATTATGGCTAGTAGAACAACACATCGCCCACGAACGAGTTTTATATGAACAAATATGCGAACATTGGCAAATCGTCCCTATAGAACCTCCAATAATTCTCAATCAACTTTCCCCACAACAATTAGAACAATTACAGCGCATAGGTTTAGAAATAGAAGTTTTTGGCGAACAAATTTGGGCAGTTCGTAACGCCCCAGCATTACTTTTCCAAAGGAAAGATTGTGCAGATGCCTTAAGAGAATTAAGCTTAGGAGGAGACTTACAAACAGCGCAAGTTGCTGTTGCTTGTCGCAGCGCAATTCGCAACGGTACACCCCTAACTTTACCAGAAATGCAAACCTTACTAACCCAATGGCAGAATACCCGTAATCCCCGCACCTGTCCACATGGTCGTCCGATTTTTTTATCCTTAGAAGAATCAGCTTTAGCGAGATTCTTCCGCCGACATTGGGTAATTGGCAAAAGTCATGGTATTTAATTATTAGTTATTGGTCGTTGGTCATTTGTATATACTTGTTGCACTGTGGGGATTATGAAAAAACACCTCTTGAATTTGGTAATTTATTTATCATCAATTTTTTTAGCAACTTCCGTACAAGCTGCTAACCCTAATCATGTTAAACAACTATTAGCAACTAACAATTGTCCTAATTGTGATTTAAGTAAAATAGACTTGCGGGGAGGCAATTTTCAGGGAGCAGATTTAAGTAATGCTAACTTATCAGGTGCCATGTTAGAAGGAGCTAATTTGAAAAATGCAAACCTCCAAGAAGCACAATTGCAAAATACAGTTCTCAGAAGCGCCAATTTAGAATTAGCCAATTTTAAAAATGCCAAAATGCGCGGAGTAATGATGCGAAATGCTAAATTAAGAGGTGCTAATTTTCGGGGTGCGAGAATGCGAGATGCCAAACTTAGAGGAACTGATTTGAGAGATGCTAACCTGATGAATACGGTTCTAAAAGATGCGGTGTTACGGGAAGCTGATTTAACTAATGCCAATTTAGGAGCCGCCGATCTATCAGGTGCTAAACTCAATGATGCTGACTTGGAATCTACTAAATTGGAAAGTGCTAACTTAACTAATGCTGATTTTAGTGCAGCTTATTTGGGTGATGCCACTTTAAAAGATGCTAATTTATCCAGTGCTAATTTTAAAGGAACAAATCTAGTAACAGCAAGTTTAGTAGGAGCTAAACTGCTCCAAACTAATATGAGCAACGCTAATTTACAAGCGGCTAATTTAAATCAGGCGGATTTAAGTGGTGCTAATTTCACCAATGCAGATTTAAGTAAAACTTTGATGAATATGGTTAATTTAACAGGGGCTAATTTGACAGGAGCAAAATTAATTAGTGCATATATTTATAATGCTAATTTGTCATGGGCTAATTTAAGCAATTCTGATTTAACTAGTGCGAATTTAGAAGGTGCTAATCTGAAAAATGCGAATCTTCAGAATGCTAATTTAACTTTGGCTGTTTTACGATGGGCAAATTTAGCTCAAGCAAATATGTTTGGCGCAATTCTCAATGATGCGGATTTAAGAGATACTAATCTCAATGATGCTAGAATGATTCCAGACTTGTTTGATCACTATTAAGCAGTTAAAAAATAAAGTTTATTGATGCTATTGTCTACTAGTCTAAAGGATGATACGGAAGCGATCGCAACTTCTCACCCTAGATAGTTACTCCTCAACTAAACCATGAATTACTCTGAAAATATCAAAGGTTGAATTTTGAGGAAGTTAGATTATGAAAGACCAAGATAAATCCCCACATTTTACTGCTGATACATCCGATAGAGCTGAAGCTGATAACTACGATCCCCATATAGTCCCCGCAGATACCGCTGCGCGGAAGGAACGAGAAGGCGATACTTTCAAAACACTTCCTAACAAAGGGCGGGAAGCAGAAGCTGCAACTAACGATCAAACCGATTCCGGTAGTATCAATACTACCGATGGATATACTGTTGATAAAGAAGGTTTGGTCAATAATTATGCGATCGAACCAGAAATGTACATCAATGAGCCCGGAGATTTAAGAGAAAAAGAAGCAGAACTCACCGCAGAACGCGCTCAAGAAATCCAAGATTTAAGTGAAGACGAACAGGGTAAATTAACGATGGAACAAGATCAGCGCCATCGTGGGCAAGGTATAATCTAAAATTTTCCCGCCAAAAAACACAAAAGGCGTTGCCATTACTTTCTAATGTGCAACGCTTCTTTATTTGATTAGTTGTTCGCTTGTCGATACAAGTTACCTCAAGCTTGGCTTAAATAGCGATAGTTCTGCTTTCCAAGCTAGATTTAATCACCATAAACAAAAGGATTGTCGTAGCCATCGCCACCGTAGCCACCGTAGCCACCGTACCCGCCACAGCCTCTGTACACGCCGCAAATGGGTCTTGGACGATAGCAGTGGAAGTGTCTATAGCGTAGCGGTCTGATCCAAACAACTTTTCTGACGAAAATATGTTTCTTGACGAAAATATGCTTGGTGACTACGTAGCCGCGACCACCATGACCACAGCCTCCGCCACAGCGACCATACCAACCGCCAGCTTCAGCAACGTTAGGGTTGGCCATAACGCCCAATGCAACAGAGAGAGGCAGAAGTCCCAATAGAGCTAAACTGGAGAGTCTTTTGACGCTGATGAGGCCATCAAATAAATAGGCATCATCTTCTCCGAAAACTGGTTCAACAGGAGCAATCTCCTCACAAGTGGAAGCACAATGTAAATATGCAAGCGTTTCCATGAATATCTGTCTCCTTGTTTGTGGCTAATTCCTGAAGGTCTAATTCAGAATTTTCAGCCGAACGAGATTATTCTACCCTAAAATTTTTCTTTACACTAGATGTTTATCTATTAAATTGATTTATGTTTATCTATGAAATTGATTTATTGTGAGTAAGTTAGCGATCGCCTCTCATTCTCTTTCTTTAACTGGGGAATTATTTTTTTAACTTCGTATCCAGATAATCCGTTCTGTAAAACTTACTCCTGTCGTCAACTCACCCGCAATTTTTCTCACCGAAAAACACAAAAGGCGTTGCCATTTCTTTCTAATGTGCAACGCCTCTTTACTCGATAAGTTGTTAACTTGTGGATACAACTTACTTCAATCTTGGCTTAATATAGCGATAGTTCTGCTTTCCACGCTAGATTTAAATCACCTATAGCCACCATAGCCACCATAGCCACCATAGCCACCGTATCCGCCACAGCCTCTGTGGACTCTATAAACTCCGCAATGCCGGATCGGACGATAACAGTGGAAGCGTCTATAGTATAGCGGTCTGACCCAGACAACTTTTTTGACGATAATATGTTTCTTGACGAACATATGCTTGGTGACTACGTAGCCACGAGCTCTTTGATGATGACCGCAGCCTCCGCCACAGCGACCATACCAACCGCCAGCTTCAGCAACGTTAGGATTGGCCATAACGCCCAATGCAACAGAGAGAGGCAGAAGTCCCAACAGAGCTAAACTGGAGAGTCTTTTGACGCTGATGAGGCCATCAAATAAATAGGCATCATCTTCTCCGAAAACTGGTTCAACAGGAGCAATCTCCTCACAAGTGGAAGCACAATGTAAATATGCAAGCGTTTCCATGAATATCTGTCTCCTTGTTTGTGGCTAATTCCTGAAGGGCTAATTCAGAATTCTCAGCCGAACGAAAGCATTCTATCTTAAAATTTTTGTTTGTACTAGATGTTTATCTATCATATTGATTTTTCGTAATAATAATTTATTATTAATTCATAGTTGTCAAATAAACTTAATTAACAACTCATAATCTTGGGTTTATTTAGAGTAAGTTTTAAATTACTATCTAGCAATAAAACTACTTATTAATGTAAAGTTGTACCTTGGTTATACCGTACTTATGGTGATAATTAAAGCTGATTAATTAAAGCTAGCCAGAATCAGGAATCCCAGTCCCTAGTACCTAGTCCCCAGTTCCTTTGCACTCCTGTTTTCCACCACAAGTACGATCGCCATCTAGTCTTCGTGATCTTCAAAGGGGTCACTCAGTTGCTTTGCTGGAGGCCCGAAAGCTGTATAGATAGACAAAGCGGTAATGGCAATAATCACTACACCGATGGAAATGCTAAGAACTGTTGCGGGTTCCATATCTAAGATAAATTATGAGTACTATTCCTTTATAATATTACAGAACATTACAAAACCGCCAAATTAGCTCATAGTCTAAGCGGTGAGCTAAACTTGTCGTTTTTTTTGCAACAGTATAAGTATTTTAGATTCATACTAGGTGACACATGGCACAAAGAACTTGGTTGGGAGATGTACTTAGACCCTTAAACTCGGAGTATGGTAAAGTTGCTCCTGGTTGGGGAACGACTTCTGTAATGGCAGTTTTCATGGTGCTGTTTTTCGTTTTTCTGTTGATTATTCTGCAAATTTACAACTCATCGCTGATTCTAGAAAGCTTCAAGGTAGATTGGACAAACATTGGTAGGTAATTTCTTGCCACGATCAGGTGAGATAAATTTTCAGCTTTCCCGGCTTGACCGGGTTTTTTTATTCAGTGACCGGGAACAAAGCGAAGTGCTATAAATTATTTGAGGCAGTTAGAGAGGGTAAGGCATTGAATATATTTGGGGTTGGACTGCCGGAAATGGCAGTGATTCTGGTAGTGGCGTTATTAGTTTTTGGGCCGAAAAAGTTACCAGAAATTGGTCGCAGCTTGGGTAAAGCGATTCGCGGTTTCCAAGAAGCTTCCAAGGAATTTGAAACCGAGTTTCAACGAGAAGCTCAACAGTTAGAGGCTTCGATGAAGTCAGCAGCACCAACTAAGTCTGAAGGAGTTGCTAAGACTAACTCGGAAACAACGCAAAAAAGTTAAGGTATTTTTTAATTATGAGTTCGGCAGCCGATTCACCTGCGTTAGTGATTCCGCAATTAATTGTTGGGTTGGGAAATCCGGGTACAAAGTATGAGCAAACGCGGCATAATATTGGGTTTATGGCAGTGGATGCCTTGGCGCAGCGTTGGCAAATTACTTTATCGGAAAATCGCAAGTTTCAAGGGTTGTTTGGTGAAGGTTTGGCTGTCTCGACGGGAAAAATCCGGTTACTGAAGCCACTAACTTACATGAATCTTTCTGGGCAGTCTGTTCGATCGCTAACCGATTGGTACAAATTGCCTCCAGAATCAGTGTTGGTGATTTATGATGATATGGATTTACCTTTGGGGAAAATTCGCCTGCGGTTGTCTGGCTCGGCTGGTGGTCATAATGGCATGAAATCTGCGATCGCACATTTAAATACAGATAAATTTCCCCGCTTACGAGTCGGTATCGGTAAACCACCAACTCCTACAGAAGACAAAGACTCAATTTCCCATGTTTTAGGACGTTTTTCTAGTAACGAAACTGGCTTAATCTCGGAAGTTATTCAACTAGTTGTAGATGCAGTAGAACTGAGTTTGAGACAGGGAGTAGAAAAGGCAATGAATCTCTACAATAATCGCCAAATTGTAGCAGAAACTTCCCGCTCTTGAGGGAGCAGGGGGGCAGGGGGGC
>NZ_JADEWG010000097.1 GCF_015207735.1 [Phormidium] sp. LEGE 05292 | reverse complement strand
TCCCCCCACTTCTTCCCAGTCCCCAATCAAATGGTTAATCGGTTTTTCTGACGTAACGGCGCTACTTTGGAGTTTGGCAAAAGAGGGGATTTCTGGCGTACATGGGCCGATGTTAACTACGATCGCAAATGAGCCAGAATGGTCAATTGAAAGATTATTTGATTGGGTAGAAGGGCGTTCCCTAAAACCCTTGCAAGGTGTAGGTTGGGGGGGAGGGAAAGTTAGCGGGGTTTTACTTCCAGCTAATTTAACAGTGGCGACTCATTTGTTAGGCACACCGCTGCAACCGGAATTAGACGGGGTAATTCTAGCTTTGGAAGATGTCACCGAATTTCCCTACCGCATTGACCGACAATTAACTCAATGGCGGATGAGTGGACTTTTCTCCAAAGTCAAAGCCATTGCGTTAGGCAGATTCAGCCGTTGCGAACCTGCACCTAATATTCCTAGTTTAGCGATCGAAGAAGTGTTGCGCGATCGTCTCTGTGACCTGGGCATCCCCATTGTTTCCGAACTACCCTTCGGTCACGACGGCCCCAATGCTACCTTACCTGTAGGAATTTTAGCTCAATTAGACGCAGATGCCGGACTTTTGAGTTTTGGGGACTAAGGATGACAGGCAAGACAGGCAAGATGCCTATCCTTCTGTTTCTGCCTTAATAACCTCAGTCATTTTCCCTTTTTGGCGTTTATCTTGAACAATGAAAACAGAACAGGGAGAATGGTGAACTACGTAATTACTGATGCTGCCCATAAAAAATTCGCTGAAGCCGGAAAGACCGCGACGACCCATCATAATTAAATCAGCATCCCAATTGTTAGCTAAGTCGCAAATTGTCCGACCTGGGCCACCATAGTTCAGAGTATATTCGGCAGGAACTCCGGCATCAGCGGCTTCTTGAACCCAATATTCTAATAAACTTAAGTATTTTTTGCGAAAAAGCTCTTTTTCTTTCAGGTAAGCTTCTACTTGCTCTACCATTGCGGCGTGATATTCTAAAGCAGAAATGTGTTGTGAAGCAATTTCTGTCAGACCCATTTCTTCGTCTGTAAGGACGTGCAGCAGCATTAAGGTAGCGTTATTTTGTTTTCCCATAGACACTGCTGAATTAAATACTTGTTGGCTAATTTCTGAATTATCCATTGCTACCAAAATTTTCTTATACATATAAATCTCCTTTTCTTATCGAAGGTACTTTTCTTAAACCAAAGCTTGCTGCCTTGATTTTCCAAGATTTAGCGATTTTTATTGGCTGAGATATCAACCGAGAAAAGCTTTAGCTTTTCTGCAATTTTGGCTATGAAAGCTGAGTTAACAAGTATGGAACTGGGAAATTTGCAAATTTTTATTTTATTGGGCGTAATTGCCCCTTACTTATAATTTTAATGGATGAGGTGTAGAGGAAAGCTGTGTAAATTTAGAAGAAACAAGAAGAAATGCGAATAAATGTGTTGATGAATGATAAGCTAACAAATGCACTTAAAAAACTAATATAGGACGAATTTAGATGGCTGGGTCAACCCAGGTTCCTTATCTGTTAAGGGCGGCGCGTGGCGAAGTGTTGGAACGTCCGCCTGTGTGGATGATGCGACAAGCTGGACGCTATATGAAAGCTTATCGCGATTTACGAGATAAGTATCCTTCGTTTCGCGATCGCTCAGAAAATGTAGATTTAGCAGTGGAAATTTCCCTGCAACCTTTCCGCGCTTTCCAACCCGATGGAGTGATTTTATTTTCGGATATTTTGACTCCCTTGCCCGGAATTGGCATACCTTTCGATATCATAGAAAGCCGAGGGCCAGTAATCGATCCCCCGGTTCGCAGCATAGAACAGGTGAAAAACCTCAAACCCTTAGAACCAGAAACTTCTTTACCGTTTATTCGGGAAATTTTACAAATTTTACGGAACGAAGTCGGTAATCAAGCGACGGTTTTGGGTTTTGTGGGTGCGCCTTGGACTTTGGCGGCTTATGCTATTGAAGGTAAGTCTTCCAAGGATTACGCAATTATCAAGAGTATGGCTTTTACAGAGCCCAGCTTGTTACACGAATTCTTGGGTAAACTGGCAGATGCGATCGCCATTTATGTAAGATATCAGATTGATAGCGGTGCCCAAGTGGTGCAAATGTTTGATTCTTGGGCAGGGCAATTAAGTCCCCAAGATTATGAAACTTTTGCGATGCCTTATCAACGGCGTGTGGTAGAACAAGTTAAAGCAACTCACCCAGATACGCCAATGATTCTTTATATTAATGGCAGTGCTGGAATTCTCGATCGCATGAGCAAATCTGGTGTAGATATCGTCAGTGTAGACTGGACGGTAGATATGGCAGAAGCAAGAAAGAGATTGGGCGAAAATATCGGAGTGCAGGGCAATATTGACCCTTGCGTTTTGTATGGTTCTCAGGACTTTATCCGCGATCGGATTTTAGATACAATTCGCAAAGCTGGTAAAAAAGGTCATATCCTTAATTTGGGTCACGGCGTTTTACCAAGTACTCCCGAAGAAAATGTCGCTTTCTTCTTTGAAACTGCCAAGCAAGCTGATAAATTGCTCACCGTTCATGCCTGAAATTCTGCATTAAAATTGGGGCATTGAATTTGAAGATAGAATTTCAGAGGTGATAGGTGATAGGTGATTCTCTAGCAGGAGAGGCAAACAACCCAGAAAAACAGGAAAGTCTAGAGTTGAATTCTCCTGAAATTCCTGTAACTGGATCTGATGAATCAAACGCAGCTGAAGTAATAACTTCAGAGGCAACTTTAGCGAGTTTAGCAATTGAGGAAATTCAGGAAACCGGAGAGTCACATTCTTCCGAAATTCCGGTGGTGAAATCTGAAATAATCGAAATTCAGGCAGCCCCAGATGTGACATCGGCTGCAACTTCCGCTATAAGGGAAATTCAGGAAACTGGAGAGTCAGATTCTCCCGAAATTCCGGTTGTGGAATCTGAAACAATCGAAATTCAGGAAGCCCCAGATGTGACATCTGCGGAAAGTTCGGCAACTGGGGAAATTCAAGAAACTGGAGAGTCAGATTCTCCTGAAATTCCGGTGGTGAAATCGGAGGCGATCGAAATTCAGGAAGCACCAGATGTGACATCTGCGGAAAGTTCGGCAACTGGGGAAATTCAAGAAACTGGAGAGTCACATTCTCCCGAAATTCCGGTTGTGGAATCGGAGGCGATCGAAATTCAGGAAGCCCCAGATGTGACATCTGCGGAAAGTTCGGCAACTGGGGAAATTCAAGAAACTGGAGAGTCAGATTCTCCTGAAATTCCGGTTGTGGAATTGGAAGCAAGCAAAATTCCGAAAAAACCGGGATTAACAGTTGCCCAAACAGCTAAAGTTGCTGAGGAAATTAACTCTTCTGTTGGATTACCTTTGCCTATCACTTCTGAAATTACACCAAAGAAAGATTGCTTACGAATTTTAATTACTGGTGCTAGCGGCTGCATTGGGCAATATATTGCAGAAACGCTAATTAAAGAAACAGAACACGAATTATTTCTGTTAGTTAGAGATCCCAGAAAACTAAAAATTGACTGTAATTCCCGTTCTGGAATCAATATTGTCCAAGGCGATATGAAATATATTTCTCGCTTGGCAAAACTGATAAAAACAATTGATTGTGCAATTTTAACAGCAGCAGCTTGGGGTGGTCAGCAAGAAGCGTTAGATGTTAATGTTTTTAAAACCCTACAATTGCTGAATTACCTCGATCCCAAGGTTTGTCAACAAGTAATTTATTTCTCGACTGCTAGCCTTTTGGATAGACACAATCACTTACTTAAAGAAGCGAGAGAATTAGGTACTGAATATATCCGTTCCAAGTACGAAGGGTTGACGAGAATATCAAAATTACCAATTGCCGATCGCATTACTACGCTATTTCCCACCCTGGTTTTAGGAGGAGATGAAAGACATCCTTATTCCCATGTTTCTTCGGGTTTACCAGGGTTGAAAAAATGGATTAATTACATCAGATTTTTCAAAGCTGACGGTAGTTTTCACTTCATTCATGCCGAAGATATTGCCCAAATAGTTTTTTACTTGTTGAAAAATCCCCCAAGTCGAGAACAAAAGAACTGGTATGTTTTAGGAAATCAACCGACAACTGTAAATCAGGCGGTAGAAGAAGCTTGTGAATATTTGCAAAAACCTATTTTCTTCCGGCTAAATCTATCTCCTTGGTTAGCTGATATTTTCATCTCTTTATTCCGCATTCAAATGGCAGCTTGGGATAGATTTTGTCTAGAATATCGCCATTTTACCTATACAAATCCCATTAATCCAGCTACCTTTGGTTTACCAGTTTATTGTTCCACAATCAAAGATGTGCTAAAAACTAGCGGCATTAGTCAACCCCCTCAAATTGTACCTAATCGAGGGAACCCCAACTCATCCCAAATTGTTGGCAACAGAGTTAAAGATTACAGACAAGCTTTTAAAGACCAAGAATTAGAATCAGGAAATGATAAATAAAACTCGTTCAGTAGGTAGATGTAAATAAAGTGAAAATAAAGGCGGACATGATGCCCACCCCATTCTTAGATAAATAGACCTCTGGCAAAAATAGACAATCTCTGTTTTCATCTGTGTGCATCTGTGGATATCTGTGGTAAAAAAACCCAGATTTCTGACTTTTGCCAAAAGTCTATTATAAAGGGGGTTTTTAACTATGGCTAACAGTCGGTTAGTAGTAACGCTAACGTTAATGCGTTGCTAGCTAACAGTCATTTCTTATACACAAAATCCAATAATAAGCTAAAATCATCTAGACCAAAAGGATGCAATAGCCCAAATTTATTTCTGGGTAGAATCCAAAATCTAAAATCTAAAATCGACTGACCTAGAGTGAGGAGGAATATTTCATGAAGGTTTTGTTAGTTTATCCCCTGTTTCCGAAAACATTTTGGTCTTATGAGAAGATTTTAGAATTGGTCGATCGCAAAGTCCTATTACCACCTTTAGGATTAGTGACAGTAGCGGCTATTTTACCGCAAGAGTGGGAATTTAAATTAGTCGATCGTAATATTAGGACTGTAACCGAAGCCGAATGGGAATGGGCAGATTTAGTAATAATATCAGCAATGATTGTCCAAAAAGAAGACTTTATTGCCCAAGTTCAAGCCGCAAAACAACGAGGTAAAAAAGTAGCCGTTGGTGGCCCTTATCCCACCACTTTACCAGAAGAAGCAGAAGCAGCAGGGGCCGATTATTTAATCTTAGACGAAGGGGAAATCACCCTCCCCATGTTTGTAGAAGCAATTAAAAATGGCGCAGAAAATGGAACCTTTCACGCCAATGGCGAAAAACCCGATGTCACTTCTACACCCATTCCCCGCTTTGAATTACTGGAATTAGATGCTTATGATTCCATGTCAGTTCAATTCTCACGAGGTTGTCCTTTTCAATGCGAATTCTGCGACATCATTGTATTATATGGTCGCAAACCCAGAACCAAAACACCACAACAACTTTTAGCAGAATTAGATTATCTTTACGAATTAGGTTGGCGACGTGGTGTGTTTATGGTTGATGATAACTTCATCGGCAATAAACGCAATGTGAAATTGTTACTTAAAGAATTGAAAGTTTGGCAAGCCGAACATGGTTATCCTTTCCGATTTAATACCGAAGCTTCCATAGATTTAGCGCAAGATGCAGAATTAATGGAATTAATGGTCGAATGTTATTTTGATGCTGTATTTTTGGGCATTGAAACACCAGACGAAGAAAGCCTTAGTTTAACCAAAAAATTCCAAAATACGCGCAATTCCTTAACTGAATCGGTGGAAAAAATTATCCAAGCTGGACTGCGCCCGATGGCAGGATTTATAATTGGTTTTGATGGGGAAAAAACTGGTGCAGGTAAACGAATTGTCCAGTTTGCTGAACAAACAGGAATTCCCACTGTTGTATTTGCCATGCTGCAAGCTTTACCGAATACAGCCCTTTGGCATCGTTTAGAAAAAGAGGAACGTTTACGCAACCAAGATGGCAATATTAATCAAACAACTTTGATGAATTTTGTCCCGACTCGCCCCTTAGAAGATATTGCTAGGGAGTATGTCGAGGCTTTTTGGGATTTGTACGAAGCAGAACGATTTTTAGATCGGAATTATCGCTGTTTCTTAATGCTAGGTGCCCCGAAAGTGAAAGCTAAATTTAAAATGCCCAGTTGGGTAGATTTACGGGCATTGTTAATTGTACTTTGGCGACAAGGTATCAAACGGAAAACTCGCGGGAAATTCTGGCATCACTTGTTTAGTATTATCAAACGCAATCCCGGAGTTTGGGAACATTACCTAACTGTTTGTGCCCACAACGAGCATTTTTTGGAATATCGGCAAATTGTGCGTGACGAAATCGAAAGACAGCTAAATGAATTTCTGGCAGAAGAGACAACATTATCATCGGCAACTGCCAGAAAAACAGCCTTAGCTAGTTAATAATTAGGGTGGGCAATGTCAAGTATGATTAGTACTGGTAGGCAATCCCTCCCTTAAAATTTTAGATTAGCTTGGTAGCTCGGAGAGCAAAAAACAAGCCAAGGGCTACTCCATAAGCGCCAAGCAAAATCACCGCGTAAGATACTACTGCCATTTGTGTTCCTCGTATTTGGGTCAGGATTTAGATAATGCAATCCGTTATTGATGTTAATTTACCGCAGAATCGTTATGAAATAGCGATCGCACCCGGAAGTTTAGACAATTTGGGCAATTGGATGAACGGAAAGGAAAGTAAACCACTGAATTTGGGCAAAAAAGTATTACTGGTTTCCAATCCGGTAATTTTTAAGCGTTATGGAGAAAGGGCGGTTAAATCTCTCATTAATGCTGGGTTTGAGGTGGTTTCCCTGAACCTCGCTGCTGGCGAACAATACAAAACCCTAAATTCGATCGTCAAAATCTACAATACTGCCTTAGAAAACCGCCTAGAACGTACTTCAACGATAGTCGCTTTGGGTGGCGGCGTAATTGGTGATATGGCGGGTTTTGCGGCTGCTACCTGGCTACGGGGAATCAACTTTATCCAAGTGCCTACCAGTTTGTTAGCGATGGTAGATGCGGCGATTGGCGGGAAAACTGGAGTAAATCATCCCAAAGGAAAAAATTTAATTGGGGCGTTTCATCAACCCAGATTAGTATTAATTGATCCGCAAGTTTTGAAAACTTTGCCGCCGAGAGAATTTCGGGCTGGGATGGCGGAAGTAATTAAATACGGAGTGATTTGGGATGCTGATTTGTTTACCAAATTAGAAGGATGTGAAAAATTAGATCAACTGCGTTATTTGAGCGAGGAAATGTTGCAAAACATCCTCACTCATTCTTGCCAAGCTAAGGCAATTGTTGTGGGAAAAGATGAAAAAGAATCTGGTTTAAGAGCTTTATTAAATTACGGTCATACTATTGGTCATGCGGTGGAAAGTTTGACTGGTTATAAAGTAGTAAATCACGGCGAAGCAGTGGCAATTGGCATGGTAGCCGCAGGTCAAATTGCCGTAGATTTACGGATGTGGAGTAAGGAAGCGACGGAACGACAAAATGAGTTAATTAAAAAAACAGGTTTACCGAATAAGTTACCTGAAGGTTTAGATGTTGAGGAAATAATTGATTCTTTGCAAACTGATAAAAAGGTGAAATCGGGTAAAGTTAGGTTTGTTTTACCGAGGCGAATTGGTGAAGCGACAGTCACAGATCAAGTTCCCCCAGATGTGTTGCGACAAGTGTTGTTGCAAATGCAGTAAATTATCGGTTCTTGTTCACTTTTGGCAATCTGGGTTGGGGTAAGGCAGAGGTAAGAAGGGAGAAGGTCAATTTTCCAACTATCTCTGTATTATACCAAATCCGGGTTATTTACCCCCTATATCTCCTCCCTCTTTTCTCTGCGTCCTCTGCGTCCTCTGCGGTTTATTATAAAAGAGGTTTTTCACCCGGATTTAGTATTAGATCCCTTTCTGTTAGTTTCAGTTTTACTTAATAAAAATAGACAAGCTGTTCTTACGGTAATTTTACATAATTGACCGTAAGGTAAATTCACTAAAATAATGACACCCTAATTATTTGAAGAGTTAGTGGTGGTTCTTTTGCGTTTATTTATGAAGAAATGACGATCGCATTTTGAAGAAATGATGAACTGTTTCATTATGTATACAAATCTCCTAAATTTAGACTTGGATTTCCTAAAATAAAAAAACATCAGTATAAATTCGGATTCAAAAAGAGAAGATATATGATTTTGCAAAAATTGTTTGTTGCTGGTGCTAGTGTTGCGATCGCATTTACCCCTATCTTAAATTCTGCTGCCTTGGCTGCCGGATTAAGTTACAGTAAAATGTACGTTTTTGGTGACAGCCTTTCCGATACTGGTAATGTTTATAACAGTTCTACTCAACAGTTTCCCCCACCACCATACTACAAGGGTCGATTTTCCAATGGCCTAAACTGGGTTGATTATTTAGCCCAAGATTTAGGATTAACACCTACCACATTTATTACGCAGCAAGGTACACAGCTACCTTTCTCAGAAATTCCCACCCAAAGTATTAATTTCGCCTTTGGTGGTGCGACGACAGGGATAGATAACACAGTCAGTCAGACTGCACCTGGTTTGCAACAAGAAGTAGGCGCTTATCTCGGTAGTTTGCAAGCAACAAATCAGACTGCCGATCCAAATGCGCTTTATATTCTTTGGGCAGGTGCAAATGATTACTTACCTACTGATTCTACATGGTTTACACCATTTAAAACTCCTAATCAAACCATCAACAATATATCTTTTGCGCTTGATTCATTGTTGAAAGCTGGTGCAAAACAGATTGCAGTTGCTAATCTACCCAATTTAGGAGAATTACCTAAAACTCTTGGCACACCAGGGGAAACAGATTTGAAGAATTTAGCCCAAGCGCATAACTTGGCACTTGGGCAGACAATTAATAGTTTATCTCAGAGTTATAATGCGAAAATAGTTTCGTTAGATTTCGCTTCTTTGTTTGCAGATGTAATTAACAACCCTGGTAATTACAACTTAACTAATGTTACCCAAGGATGTCTATTAGTCCAATGCCAAAACCCAAACCAGTTTTTATTTTGGGATGACATTCATCCAACTACTAAAGGACATCAATTACTAGCGGATAAAGCTTATTCTACACTCAGCACTAGCGTACCGGAACCTGGGGAAGAGTTAGGACTTTTACTATTAGGACTATTAGGTGCAGCTTCTATTTATAAGCGGAAAAAATTTTCAGGTTCTTTGGCGTTAGCTGATAAAATGGAGACAGTTTCTAGTAAGTCTAATTAAGTTCATATAGCAGTTGCTAAGGCGGTTAGGACATTTCTCTGATACTTGTTCCCTTTAAATAAATATTATGTCCTAACTGAGATGTTGCACCAAGAGGCAGAGCCTCTGTTTTTCGTTCCCAGGTTGAACCTGGGAACGAGATGATTGTAGAGACGTTGCGTGCAACGTCTCTACAGGGTTTCGGATAAAGGATATTATGGTTGATTAACCGGAGATGATATTACTATTGGGGTAGATAAATTGTAACGCTAGCCTTATTTATAAACTATTTAAATCCAGATAGTATAAATTCAATTCTTCTTCATTAGAGAAAACGAAAACTCGATCGCGTCCTTGTTGTTTTGCTTGATAAAGTGTTCTATCAGCCATTGTCAAAAGTGTTGTTGGAGAACTGGAAAGGCTAGGAATAATACTGGCAACCCCTAAACTAAAAGTAACGATATTGCTGACTTTAGAAGTATCGTGAACAATTGCCAATTCTTTAATTTTTGCTTGAATTTCTTCAGCTATATGAATCGCTCCTGATAAAGGTGTATTGGGTAAAATAATAGCAAATTCTTCTCCGCCATATCTGGCAACTAAATCACCGGGACGTTTGGTTATTTGCTGAAGGGTTTTAGCAATTTGTTGTAGACATTTATCGCCTGCTGGATGTCCATAAGTGTCGTTATAAAATTTAAAGTAATCTACATCGCAAAAAATCAATGAAAGAGCAGCTTTTTCTCGTCTAAGTCTCAGCCATTCTTGTTGTAAATGTTCGTCGAATCTCCGGCGATTTGCTATTTGAGTTAAACTATCTATGTTGGCAAGATTTTTTAATTCTTGGTTGGCAATTTGCAATTGGTGATAAAATTCTGCTTGTTGAATAGCGATCGCTACTTGTGTAGATAATTCCTTGAGTAAATCTATTTCTAATTGTTGCCATTTTCTCGGATTCGCACAGTGATAAGCAACTAACAATCCCCACAATTCTTGACCTTTTAAAATTGGCACTACTAAGCTAGCTTTGACTTGGAACTGTGCCAATAAATCAATATGGCATTCGTTTAAACCTGCTGTATAAATATCTGCTATTGCCTGAATTCGACCATTTCTATAAGGTTCGCCGTTGGTTTGTACGAAGTAAGTATCTTGGATGTTTGTTCCTAGTGCTGGTTTCCATCCTGGGGCTACGGATTCGACCACAATAGTACCACTCCAATCAGGCTCAAAACGATAAATAAATACTCTGTCAGTATCAAGAAAATGGCGGACTTCAGCGACAGTGGTATTCAGAATTTTTGTTGAGTCAAGGGATTGACGAATATTTTGAGCGATCGCTGTAATCATGCGTTCCCGCTCAGTTTGCTGTTTTAAAGCCGTTTCCGCCTCCCTCAGTGCTATCTCCACCTGCTTACGTTCGTCTATCTCCGCTTGCAGTAATTGATATGCACGTCGGAATTTGACTGCATGACAGTGATTGAACCAGGCAATTAAAATACTACTCAGGAAAAATATAACGAAAGTTATTAGTACTATTTGGTTCAGGCAGGACATAATTTGTAGCTGGTTCAGGAATTTTTTGTTTTAGTAAAAGCAATCTTTAAGGTAATAACTGTCACGTTAATCTCTCTATTAAACTATATTTTTGCAGAAAATTATATCAGTAAAATCCTACTTTATCTAAATTTCAAATAAACTATTCTAGCTATTTAAAGTTCATTAACCTTTGTAATAATACTTTATGTGTACTTACAGTAATTTACCAAAAATTACTGAGAAAAATCCCCAGCTTAATTTATTTGCACTTACTTAGTGACGGCGTGAATTTCGGGCAATAATTTGGGAATACTGAGAGCAGAAGTACGAAAATTATCAACTAGTTACCATGAATCAATTATTGCCACAGTGTCAAAACCTACAAGAACAAGTTGAACAAATATTACAATTGTTGCATCAAGAAGCATCTTTGCGATCGCAGGACATCACCTCTATACAAGCTTCTCTGAGAAAAGCAATATCTCCCAAGTTTGAAATTGTGTTTGCGGGTGCGTTTAGTGCAGGGAAATCCATGCTAATCAACGCCTTGCTGGAAAGGGAGTTGCTTTACAGTGCAGAAGGGCACGCTACGGGAACAGAATGTTATATCGAATATGCAGAAACAGAGGATCAAGAACGAGTTGTTTTAACGTTTTTAAGTGAGGCGGAAATTCGCGAACAAGCGTTAGCTTTATGTAAAAAATTAAGTTTAGCAGCACCGCAAAACATCAACCAACCAGAAGTAATTGATTTGCTTTGTCAAGGATGTGAAGCAATAGTTCAACAAGAAGGTGGCGAGAGTAAATCAGAACGGGCGAAACAGGCGAAGGCGCTGTTATTTTTATTAGAAGGATATGTGGCAAATCGGGAACATATACATACTTTGCATAATGCTACTTATTCAATGGAACAGTTTAATTTTTCTAACTTAAAAGAAGCTGCGAGTTATGCGCGACGTGGGAGTAATAGTGCGGTTTTAAAACGCATTGAATATCACTGTTATCATCCGTTATTACAAGATGGTAATGTGTTAATTGATATGCCAGGAATTGATGCACCAGTCAAGAGAGATGCAGAATTAACTTATCGGAAAATTGAAGATCCAGAAACTTCGGCGGTTGTCTGTGTTTTGAAACCTGCATCGGCGGGTGATATGACAACAGAAGAAACGGAATTGTTAGAAAAGATGCGGGCAAATCCAGGGATTCGCGATCGCGTTTTCTATATCTTCAATCGTATCGATGAAACTTGGTACAATAGCCAATTACGGCAACGCTTAGAAGATTTAATTCATGCTCAATTTCGGGAGACACCAAAGGTTTATAAAACTAGCGGGTTGTTGGGATTTTATGGGAGTCAAGTTAAGGGGACTAGTGGACGCGATCGCTATGGTTTAGATACCGTCTTTGTCGAAAGTGTCAAAGGTTTAAATGGACAAGAAGAAACCCCACAATTTGTCTATGCTTTTAATAACTATTGTGGTACTTCCCGCAAGTTACCGAGTCATTTTCGGGTTTCGATTAATGGCTATGAGTCACCCAATGAAAATTATGTGCGTATCCTTTCCGAATGGGGAACACCATTAATTAATCAGCTAATTCAAGATAGCGGAATTGATGAATTCCGGGAAGCTATTACTCGTTACTTAACTTTAGAAAAACGTCCTCAACTCTTTGTTAGTTTGGCTGATGACTTGCAACCTTTGTGTATTAGTCTGCGGAAACACTATTTATCGCTATACCGAGAATTGGACAGTCAACCTCGCGAAATTGAAGCGATGAAAGCACAGGAATTGAGCAGATTAAATCAGCAATTGCAACAAATTGGACAGGAATTTCGGCAACATATAGCAGAAGAAGTTAATCAAGTGGTAACGAACACTTGTCAAGATTTTGAAGCTGATTTTAACAAGTTGCAATCTCGCATGATTCGTCGTTTAGACGAGTTGTTAGATAGTTTTTCGGTGAGATCGGCTTATCAACGAGCAACTTTAAGTCATCCGCGCAATGCTACTGCGCCTTTGTTAGCAGTTTTGGTGGAAGCACTTTACTCTTTATCTAATCAATTAGAAGATATTTTAGTTGAGTCTTCCCAGGAAGTAATTGCTAGTTTCTTCCAACGTTTAATTGAGCGCATTCGTAAGTCTGATTATTATCGCAGTTTGTACCGACTTTTAGGGAATGATGGTGGAATTGAGCAACAGTTAAAAGTGTTGGAAAAACAGGTAACTCAAGCATTGATCAGTGAAGCTAAGGTGGAGTGCGATCGCTACGTGCGAGAAAGTCCTCGTTTTTACGATGAAGGTACTTTTTCAATTTATCAATTCCGCCAAACTTTACAGCAAACTTCCCAAGGTTACGACTGCGAAAGCATGGTAGAAGCAGAACCAGC
The DNA here is from genome assembly GCF_015207735.1 of [Phormidium] sp. LEGE 05292. GTDB lineage: Bacteria > Cyanobacteriota > Cyanobacteriia > Cyanobacteriales > Aerosakkonemataceae > Floridanema. Next base: position 11,551 of record NZ_JADEWG010000097.1, on the reverse strand, counting down.
AATTCGCCAACTTTTAAAGTTAGATTTTGAGCCCAAAGTTTCCACCACAATTAAGCGCAATTTCCGCCAAACTATCAACCAAACAATTAACACCCAATTGTTACCAATGGCGGTTCACCAAGCAGATGAAATCCTGCAACAATACAATCAAGCGCGTGCATATTTAGAGAAAGCTTTGGCAAAAGAAGCCGAAGAAAAAATTGCCCGAAACGATCGATTTTTGCAAGAGGTTAAACAAAAGATGGAGGAATATAATCAAGCAATTTCTGGAATTAATGCTTGTTTAGACGCAATGCAATTGTATGAAAAAGTTCTTCCAGAAATCCGCAAAACAGATTTTATTCCCGTTGTTGTTAACGAAGAGGTTGCAGCGATTTCGGATTAATCAAAGTAGGGTGCGTTACACTGCGTTAACGCACCGAAACTTTCAAATAGTGAGCTTTTTTTACAAAACTTAAGCTGAGAATCTCCATGTCTGAAGAATTTGAAATCCTTGAACCTAACGAAGTTGTGACAATCCTTGAGGAAGATGACGACTATCTGGTTGTATTGTCACATAATACTTTTCGAGCAGCTGAATTTGCCGTAAGAGCGAGCAAGCCTTTTAGCGAAGGTATTGTCAGAAATAGATCAAGATACCCTTCTGATCTTCCAAATAAATGGTTCAACACAGGTATTGATTGTGAAATATTAAAGCCTGGTGCTAAACACTGGCAAAAAGGAAAAGTTAGAATCCGAGTTAGCTTAGAATTTTGTCCTGATGAACCAGAAATAGAAGAAACTGTAAGCAATCAATTAGAAGTTGATCCACCAGAATCGCCTCTTGACGATCTAAGACGGATGATGAATGGAAACAGTAAATAGAACAAAGAAATTACAAATTCAGGAGTTTAACATGAAATTTGATTTTGATATGCAAAACTTTGGGGAGCATGATGTTATATCATTTGATGATGAAATGACTAAGTTTGGTAAATTCAAGGAATCATTAAAATCAGCATTTGTAGGAATATTAGGAAATAAGTTAGTGGAATCATTAGAGTGTCAGAAAATAAAAGGAACTAAAATATACGATGGTTCTAGGAGTGATTTTACTAACTGGAAGTGGTTTACAGAAGGAAAAGATTGTGAAATTTTAAAAATCGGTGCTAAAGGTTGGCAAAAGGGGAAAATTCGGGTCAGAGTTACTTTAGAATTTGAACCTGAACAACCAGAAATAATCGAACCAGAATCGCCGCTTGACGATTTAAGACGCATGATGAATGAGAATAGTTAGTAAAATTCAGTTTGTTGTAAGTGCTTTAGCACTGAAGCACTGAAGTGCTTACAACGGACGTTTATTTGATGGTTGGTAAGATGAGTAAAACACCTAGAATTCCGATTCCTCCAGAAGTTAGAAAATATGTTTTTCAACGGGATAAGTATCAATGTCAAAGTTGTGGCAAAACTAATGTTGAAACTGAACTAAACATCGATCATATTATTCCCCTGGCTACTGGTGGAACTAACGATATTAGCAATTTACAAACTTTGTGTCGTAATTGCAATCAGCGCAAAAGCCATCATTTCGATCCTCGGTTTCGCCGTCATTTCAGCAATTAAAATTTTAATTGAATGGATTAGCGATCGCTAACTCAAAATTTACCTAAATAACTAAGGTGAAAGGGTAATTCATCAACAACCTTTCACCTTATAATTGTTAATTATCCGATCGTCACTTGATTAGTCTCTACAGCAGTTGCTCCATTTACTTGACGAGCTACACTAACCATTTTGTTGAGAATTTGCTGGTTAGGAACTTTCCCTTTCAGAACAACGGTTCCTCCAGTTTGCGCCACGTAAAGAGTATCGATATCATCTAATTGTGGGTCTTGATCAAAAGCTAAAGCTACTCGCTTGGCTAAACCACTTTGATCGTATTCTCCATTTAAACCAACGCGCTCAGGAGGAATGCTTTCAGTAGCAGTCGAGCTTGCTACATTTGGTGCTTCTGCTGGGGTTCCTTGTACAGCTTCTTGGGGATTGTTGGGTTTTTCTAATCCAAAAAGTCTTTTTAACCAACCCATAATTAAACTCCTAGTAAATAACGAAAGTTTTAGTTGATTTATCCTGGTTTTTCCAGCTTAAAAACTAAAAGCGATCGCAGCATCTTTCTACTGGAATATCAACATTTATATCTTTAGAGGTAGTAATTAAAATTATTTAAAACACATTCTGCATAGACTTGAACTGAAAGTTAAAGGTAGAGGTTTGCTAATTTCATAACCTTGTGCATAATTAACTCCCAGTGCTCTCACTCTCTCCAGAATCGCGTCATTTTCCACAAATTCTGCTATTGTTTGCAGTCCCATCATTTGTCCTATACGATTAATGGCTTCTACCATTGCGCCTGCTACATGATCTTCGACAATATCCTTGACAAATCCTCCGTCTATTTTTAAGTAGTCTACTGGGAGATTTTTCAGATAGGCAAAAGAAGACATTCCACTACCAAAATCGTCTAAGGCAAAACGACAACCAAGTTGCTTTAATGAATGGATAAATTGGGTGGCTTTACTCAGATTGATAATCGCTACTGTTTCAGTAATTTCAAAACAGATCATTTCTGGAGGAATTTTATGTAAGATCAGCTGTTCGTGCAGAAAGTCAATAAACTGTTCGTCATTGATACTAGCTCCTGAAAGATTGATTGCATAAGAGTTGTTGTAATTACTATTTGTTGAATGGCATTGATGTGAATTATGGCGATTAAAAATACTTTGATTAGCAAAGAGTGTACTAATCACCCAGCGATCGATTGTTGGCATTAAATTGTATCTTTCTGCTGCGGGAATAAAAGCCATTGGTGATAGCAGTTGACCGTTTTCATCAATCAGACGCAAGAGAACTTCGTAATGTTGGGATTTATTGCTAAAGGAATTAATGGGTACAATACTCTGACAGTAGAGGCGAAAACGATTTTCTTCAAATGCTTTATGAATGCGCGATACCCACTGCATTTGCCCATGTTCTTTTAGCAATTCGCTATCATTTGCTTGGTAGATTTGAATGCGATCGCGTCCTCTATTTTTTGCTGTATAACAAGCAGCATCAGCAGCACTCATTAGATTAGCTACGCTTCGATCGCTATCATCAATAGTAATTAAGCCAATACTAATACCAACACTAAAACTTTTGTCCTCCCAAATAAAACGGAACTTTTGAATATTTTCATGTAATGCTTTAGCGACAAGTACCCCTTGATTTAAAGGACATTGACGCAATAACAAACCAAATTCATCTCCGCCTAAACGCGCCAAAGTGTCAGAAACACTTATTCTAGATTGTAGTAATGTAGTAATTTGACGCAGTAATTCATCGCCAGCAGCATGACCACAAGTATCATTAACTATTTTGAATTGATCGAGGTCTAAATAACACAAAGTATGTTGTTGATTTTCTAACTGTGCAGTTAATAAAGCCTCTTCCAACTGTCGCTCAAATTCATAGCGATTAATTAGCCCAGTTAAAGTATCATGACTAGCTTGCCAAGATAAAAGATGTGTCAGTTTACGTTCTGAAGTAATGTCATGAAATACCAAAACTGCACCAATAATTTCTCCATTTGAGGTGCGAATCGGTGCTGCTGAATTAGCAATGACAAACTCGTTTCCATCACGAGCAATGAGAATGGTATGTTTGGCTGAATCCTCTGTATAACCAGATTTTAAAACTGTTTCTACCGAATTTTTTCCTGGCTCACGAGAGCTTTCATTAATAATTTTAAATACTTCAATTAATGGCTTTTTTCGTGCTTCATCAAGCGACCAACCTGTGAGTTTTTCTGCAACTGGATTAAGAAACTCTATATTGCCTAAAGCATCAGTTGTAATTACTGCATCTCCTATGGAATGTAAGGTAACTTGCGCTTTCTCTTTTTCTTCTAAAAGTGATTGTTGGCTTGATTCCAAAGCCAACATTGTTAATTGATGAATTTGCATTTGTGCTAATAGTAATTGCTGCATATCTAGTAATTTATAAGGTTGCCGATCTTCTTGCTTAGTTTTTACTACTATTGGCTCGTAAAGATATTGTTTTGGGCGCTTTAAAGCTTTTTTAGCTGCTGTGACAATCGAACTTTCCTGCAAAATAATTAAAGCTTGACTCTGAGCATACTTATAGAAAATATGTATTGGTTTTTTGAAAAATAAATCTACACTGTAAGGACGGCTCATACACTCAAAAAAGTGCGATCGAGAAATAACTCCTATAAATTCATTGTCATTAATAATAAGTACACCTGGTAACAATGGATTATCTTCTAAAATCTTGGCTACTTTATATGCTGAGCATTCAGGACTAATCGATATCTGATAAAGCGTTAAATCTTGCAATGTAGAACCAAAATTTAGCTGTTTTCCGCTTAATTCAGGTAGAAATACTAAGTGAGACTTTAAAGGTAAAATGTTGGGTAAGTGCATAATTTCCTGACAATAGCTAACTATACATTAAGAAAAAAAGAAATTAAGTTTTTTTGTAAAATCAAATACAAATTATTCATGTTTATGGTCTTATGTAGATTGTTTCTATGAATATATATTATTGCCATATAATTTAGCATACTTTTTGACGGGTACTAAAGGTAACAGCCAAAGTTACCTTTTTTCAATAAAAAACTTAGTTTTTTATTAATTGTAAACTTTGCGTAAAAAAAAATTATAAGTTTAAATTAGTATTTTTAATTGTGACAAAACCGCAAGTTAATCTAGCCTTAATTTCCACTTATATTTGTATTGTAAGTCACAAAAAACAAAAAATATAATAGAAAATAATTAAATAATTAAATAGTTAAATCGATCGCCTTAAATTAAGCTATCAAGATTGATTTACCTAATGGCAGTAGTTAACCAATTAACTAATCAAAAAAATGATGGAGGGAACAGTTAATTTTTTTTGTCTATTATTTCCTGTTCCCTGACAATATTGCCGTATCGGATTAGGCAACAACACCAACTGAGCGCAAAATGAACCAGAGAATTGAGTTAACAATACTCAATGCGATCGCGCCGATAATTGCACTACCGATTCCCCAACGTAAGCGAAATCCCTCAACTAACCAAGCAGCTAGACCAAAGACAATAATGCTGCCAATTAGAGGAATCAACCCTAAGCTAAAAATAGCATTGGCGGCTCTAAACCAATTGGGAAATAATCCCCAGACTCCGCTGAATGCGCCAATAATTGCTCCGGCAATTAAAGCAATCCAAGGGTTGTCTACCTCAACGCCCGTAGGTAGCTTTGAGATAATTAATAAGCTAACCGCAAGGACTACCACCGAAATCAAAAATCCAATCATTAAACACTCCTTTTTATCAACAATCGAAATCAATCATGTAAACACGATCGACAATTTTGGTAACACCTATATCTATACCTTAATTGTCAACGTTTCTTCCAACTTTCTCAGCATCGACATTTCTTCATTACTGATCCCCACACCGAGGAAACCTCTTTCCCTAACTGCTTCTGCAACTCGGCGGGCGATCGACAGTATCCAGCTTTTAAATTCTGATGCTTGCATCGGTGTCACTTTAGCTGCTAAAATCTTTGCCACTTCTTCAAAATAAGCCAAAGCTTGCTGACGACCTTGAGAAGCACTATTCAAATTCTGAAGGTAAGATAGCAATTCGTTCTGTTTTTGCGAAACTAATGCTTCACCTGCCAAAGATCTCTTAGCGTCAGCTTGATTTAAAGAAGCAACCAATGATTTCACTAAATCATTTGTAATATCTTCCCGTTGCTGTTCTGCAATCATAATCTCCAGTCCCGCCCGAAGTTCTTTCAGAAACGAAACTGGATCGGTTTTATCAGCTAAAATCAACGCCGCAATTGCTTGCCAAGGTGCTTGCATCAGCATTGACCACTCACTTTCAGTAAAATACTGTTGTGTCATTTTTGACTACCTCAAACTGAAGTTGAACTATTGGAGACAACTAAACAAAACTTAAATTTATGTTGTTCAGAGCAAAAACTATCACTTATTCTACAGCCAACGGAGTCTAATAACTTGCAATAGTTTAACTACCTAGTTGAGAATAGGCAGAAAATACCAGAAAAAAATAAAAAAAAGGTAAAAAATGAATGGTGATAATTAGTATGATAAATTTACTTGGTTTGAAAAATGTTTTGTACCATTTTTTTATCAGTACTAGCAGCAGCTTTATCCAGTTCTGCAACTTCATTAGTATCAAGTTGCCAACCTAAAGCCCCAAGATTATCTTTTGCTTGTTCCACAGATTTTGCCCCTGGAATGGGAATAGTCCCTTTACAAATACACCAATTAAGTGCTATTTGTGACATCGTTTTATTTCGATTTTCAGCAATCTCTCTTAAACAACCTAAAAGAGGTTTAATTCCTGGTAATATTTGCCGAAAAGCTAACCTGCGAATTCCTTTAGGTAAAGTCGTTTTCTCGGAATATTTTCCAGTCAATAAACCCAAAGCCAAAGGACTATAAGCAATTAATTTAATTCCCAATTCATCACAAACATCTTTCAAGCCTAATTCAGTTACAGGATAAGTAGATAATAATGAGTATTGCACCTGCAAAGTAGCGATCGGAACACCCCGTTCAGCAAATCGCTGGTGTACTTTTTTCAGTCGTTTGGGGCCATAATTAGATAAGCCAACTCCTTTAACTAAACCCTGTTCATAAAGGTCGGCTAAACCATCCAAAAGCGCCCATTCTTGCCAAGGTAAATAATTAGCTGTAGACCAGTGCATTTGCACCAAATCTATATTTTTTCCCAAACGTTTTGCCGAAGCTTTACCAGCATTAACCATTGATTGACGAGTTAATCTCCAAGGATAAGCAGCTAACTTAGTAGCGATGCAAATATTTTCTTGATTGATGCCAGAATATGCTTGAGAAAACTTTCCTAAAAGCGACTCGCTGCGACCATTTAACTTACCAGTTCCGTAAGAATCTCCCGTATCAAATAAAGTCACGCCATTACTAACACAAAGGTTAAAAACTTCTTGTAATTGATTATCCATGCTAGGATCGTATCCCCAAAGTAGGCGGTTTCCCCAAGCCCAAGTTCCACAGCCCATAATCGGAAGACTCAGTTTTTGATTTGGCATATTGACTCGCTATTGTACTTATTCAAAATTTAATTACGACGTATCGCTACTATATTAGAAAAAGTTGCCCAACTAAACTGATAAAATTACAAAGAGGTAATAGCTGTGGTTACTGAAGCTAATCTGGAAAAGGCGATCGCACAACATCAACAACAAGAAGAAGCAACTTTTCAATGGACAAAGCAGTGGTATCCAGTTGCAGTGGTAGAATTTCTCGACCCCACCCGCCCCCATGCCATGCAATTATTGGGCAAAGATGTCGTTTTGTGGCGCGATGGTGCTGGGAAATGGCGTTGCTTTGCAGATGCTTGTCCCCATCGACTCGCGCCACTTTCCGAAGGTCGTGTTGAGTCTGATGGTACGCTGTTATGTGCATACCACGCTTGGCGCTTTGATGCACAGGGAAACTGTGTCAGCATTCCCCAATCTAAAGACAAGGAAACTGAAGCGAAACATTGCACAAATCCTAAATCTTGTGCGATCGCCTATCCCACCCAAGAACTTCAAGGTTTATTATGGGTATGGGCAGAATCAGGTTCGCAAGCAGAATTAGAAAGTAAAGAGAAAACTCCGCGAATCATTCTCGAACTGGAAGAGAATAGCGATCGGGCAAAACAGCTATTTTGGAATATCCGTGACCTCCCCTACGGTTGGGATTTCTTCATAGAAAATGTTTCCGATCCCGCCCATGTTCCAGTTTCCCATCACGGCATAGTAGGAAATCGCTACAAAGATGCTAAATATTATGACATGATTCGTGTCCGGGAAATGTCCACTCAGGAAGGTTTCGCTTATGAAATAACACCAACTGCACCGAACGTTGCCCAAGCAATTCATGATTTTCAACCGCCATGTCACATGAAAATTGTTACCACTAACACTGATGGTGGACAATTAATTTTAGCGTTATATGCTACTCCTACTCGTCCTGGATGGTGTCGTCATATTGGCTGTCAAGTATTAGTAAAAAATCAGGAGGGAAAAGTATCGAAAGGTTTAGGATTCTTTGGTTTACCGATGCCAATTTGGTTAGGTCATGTGTTAGCTTCCCTATTTTTGCATCAAGATATGGTGTTTCTCCATTATCAGGAAAAGCTATTAGCAAAACAGCAAAAAGAGCGATGGTTAGATGCTGTTTTTACACCAAATCCCCAAGATAAAATGGTAATTGCCTTTCGTCAATGGTGGGAAAAAAGGGCTGGTGGCGCTATTCCTTGGGCGACGGGATGCAATGCCGAACTCCCACCCGCCGAACAAGATAAACAGAAGTTATTTGATGTTTGGACAACCCACACTCAAAATTGTCGAGTTTGTCAAGATGCTTTAAAGAATATTAATCGTCTGAAACTGTTGGCTTATATCTTAGCAGCAATCTCTTTGTTTTTAGCTGTAATTATTGATGCCAGAAGTTTGGCAATTTCCGGGCAAACAGCAACATCATTTTTAAATTTCGTACCTCCTTTAGGATTTTGGTTAGCCCTGGGAAGTGGAATTGTTTTGGCAATAAGTGGCTATTTTATGAGAAAATTGAGTCGGCTTTTCTATGTTTATGAGTTTGAACACGCTCATAATGATTAATTTGTTTAATATCGATTACTTAAATGTTGGCGACAGATGCTTGGGATGGGCGGGTTTTGATTTCTATATTATCTATGGGTATTCCAATCTTCTGGCTAAACCCGCCCCTACTCATTTGTATTAATCATTTATGTAAACAATACAATTTGTTTAACTTCTCAACTCTTTTCCTGAAATATCTGTGAATTACTATCAAAAACATCCCAACGCTTTTTCACTGAATTACCTCAACGACTTGCGAGGAGAAATTCTCGCTTGTCCCTATTTTGCTGTCAACAACCTTAACCGCGATTTTGTTGGCACTAAAGGATTTTCAGTAGTGTTTCATCGTTCAGAAATTGCCGAAGTTGAACGAAAGTTTCCCTTTTTTAAACCTTATTTAGACCGAGCGTTAGAGCCTGTTTGTAATGCTTTTTACCTGAATCCTTTGTTACTTCAGGAAGGTTCGCGTGTCGATCCGCATATCGATCGCTCTTTAAGATCCTACTGCAAAACCATTGAACCACCAATGTTTGTCAGCGTGCTTTACGTGCAAGTACCAGAAAATTTGCAAGGAGGAGAGTTATTACTACGAAATCATAAACAACAAGTCGGACAAATTAAACCCCAAGTTAACACATTAGTCTATTTTCAAGGAGATTTAACTCATTCTGTAAATGCGGTAAAAACTTCGGGAACTCGTTTAAGTTTGGTTTGCGAACAATATAGTTTGAGTGAAAAAGAATTGCGAGATATTCCTGAGTTTACAGTAGAATCAAGAGCGATGAAAGTGAAAAAGAAGTAATTTGGGAAGTGTGAATAATTCAGATAATTACCGCAATTAAGCAAGTTTCGGTCAACCCTGTGAAGGAGAGATTATAAGCAGCACTTTTATAATCTCTCCTTTTTTTAGTAGGATTTTCAGGTTTTGACTGTACAATAATGTTTTTAGTTGCTATAATTGATTCTATCGTCCTAACCCTGAAAAAAATTAAGGGTTTTATAAAGTTTAGGTAAATAATTTATATTTTCTATGAAGCCAAAAACAATTATTAAAACCATCCTTTGGCAATATCAAAAGAGAAGATTGGGTGAACTAGGTAAGAATTCAGATGTTAGTTTACTGGCAGACATAAGAGGTAACAGAAAGCAAATTTTTATAGGTGAAAATAGTATTATTTGTAAGTATTCGGCTCTGGAGGTAGATACAACCGATCGCGAAGAGTCGAAAATAGCGATCGGCGATCGGACTCTGATTAGCTCTTTTGTGATTCTCCGAACTTATGGGGGTTCGATAATTATTGGAAATGGTTGCTTTGTCAATTCTTTTTCGGCTCTTTATGGTCACGGAAATTTGATAATTGGTAACAATTGTCTAATTGGGCCACAGGTAACAATCATTCCGGTAAACTATGGTTTTAAAGACCGAAATATCCCCTTACGAGAACAAACGCCAACCAAGAAGGGAATTACGATCGGAGATGATGTCTGGATTGGTGCAGGTGTGACAATTGTTGATGGTTGTGTTATCGGTAATGGGTGCGTAATTGGTGCAGGTGCAGTTGTCACCAAAAGTATTGAACCCTATTCCATTGTTGCCGGAGTTCCCGCAAAGACGATCGCGATCAGAGAGTAAAAAGGTTCCCCTGAAAGTCAGGCAATAAGTCCTGAACAAATTTCTTTTGAATCACATTTACGTAGCGTGGGTTCTCCCGTACTTAAAGTGATAAATTTTGCTTATCTGTTTGTCTTTTAGCTTGAACAATAGGGAGCTCAACACTCTGAGGTTGATAAGTTAGTTTTTGTACCTCTGTCAAAGCTAAAGTCCTTATACTACAAGCTTTACGAACCATTTATTATCACTTCAAGTACGGGAGAGCCGTTCGCGCACTCTTGTTTACCCCTGAAACTTAAGATTGACAAATCCGATATATCGCGATAGATTTGTTTTAGAGGTAAACGATATATCGTTATCTCATAACTACCAGGAGTAAAGTATGTTCAAACAATTTCATTCTCGTTCTTTCGTGCCAGCATGGGCAGGAGAAGGGTTTACCAATCAATGTTTTATGAGTGGGCGGCATGGACACAGAAGTTTTGCTGGTGACGGATGGGGAGATAAGCCGCGCACCCGTCGCGGTGACATCAAATATATTCTGCTTGGGCTTCTTATGAACCGTCCCCAGCATGGTTATGAATTGATCAAAGAGCTAGAAGCCCGTCACGGTGGCTTTCGTCGCCCTAGTCCAGGCTCGGTTTATCCAACGCTTCAGATGCTCGAAGAAGGCGGTTATTTGACCAGTGAAGAAGTCGAGGGCAAGCGGGTTTATACGATTACCGAGAGTGGCAGACAATTCTTGAGCGATCGCAAGGAGCATTCTCAATCCAGAAACGTTCATGACAGTTTCACCGAAAGCAAACCTTCTGAACTGATCGAGTTGCGGCGTAGTTTAACGGACTTGAACGATGCTGTCGCCCAAGTTGCTCGCAGTGGCAATTTAGAGCAAACTAATCGGGTACGCGATTTGCTTGTTCAAGTAAAACGTGAAATTTACAAACTGCTTTCAGAGCAGTAATTAGGAGGTTGTAATGTCAACAGTTGATGAAGAAATATCAACATCAGTAACTTCGACAGTTTGTTCAGCATCTTGATGGTGATGGGTAGATTGGTGTTCGATCGCAAACTTTCCAGCAAGCTTACCTAAATTACCACCGATCGCCTTACCCATACCACCAGCAAACCCAGAGCTTGATTAAATAGCCAAATTCCTACTCATTCCTCATCAAACTTATCTATCATAGAGAAGTTTTTATCGACGGGCAGGATATCTATCCAGTCAGACACCACTTGGGTAAACTGCTACGCATTTAA
>NZ_JADEWG010000096.1 GCF_015207735.1 [Phormidium] sp. LEGE 05292 | reverse complement strand
TCCCCCCATCCCCTCATCTCCGAGAGTTCCCCTAAGCTAAGTGCATTTTTAAGACTGAAGCTGGTGCTTTACGAATTCGGCATAGGACGGTTTCTTTACCTAGTTTTTGGCAGGCTTCGTAGCGGTGACAGCCGGAGAAGCCGTAGTATTTTCCTTCTACTTCTAAGATATCGATCGGCTCCTGTTGACCAATTTCTTGGATTGATTTCATTAAATTTTCTACTTTAACTGGGTCTGTTTGCCTAATTAAAGGACGACGAATGTCCGTTAGGGGGATTTCCTGTACTCTTACCATCGGATTGGTTGCTAGTTGTTTTCTCTCTTAAATAAATCATAGTCGTTATGAGTTTAAATTGCAAGTATTTTTCTAACCAAGTATCGGCTAATCTAATGTGAAGTGAGCGATCGCAAAACAGCCATGAAAACTCGCACCTGTAATGTCAAAGAGATGCAGACGCGCACTAAGCAAACGGCTTGGGCGTGGTTGATCGATAGTTGCCGTGTCGTAGTCACCGTAACTTGTGTAGTGGGGATGGCGGCACCTGGACTAACCCAACAAAGGGGAGTCAATGATGATGTGGAACTGCAAGTGGGGATTGTGCAGCGATTTGGGGAAGATCTCAAAGATCAGATGACCTTGGAGGCGACGGAGGGCGATCGCTTAACCCTGCGCTTCCTGGCGGGAAACATGAAACCCACCACCCTAGCGGTAGACAAAATTCAATTCCAAATTGCTATGCAGCCTTTACCTCAACCAATTTTGGCGGAACGGGTTGTCTTAAGCAATCACCCAAACTTTGAAACGGCGGAAGACGCAGCTAATACCTGGCGCAGTCGGGGAATTCAGGTGGAAATTGCCCAACCGACGAACCGTTGGCAAGTTTGGGCGAGGCGAGATGTTTACAGCACTCCTGTAGTGCGGCGTTTGTTGCTGCAAACAATTCAAGCTCAAGGTGTGCGAACGGCTTATATAGATACAAAAGTTGTCGATCGAGTTCCGAAAGTGTTTTGGGCAGTGAATGGGTTGGGTTACAATCGCCAAAATGTAGAAATTTCGACGGCAAGAAACTTAGTAAAAGTGAATACAGGTAAAACCGATCGTTCTGCCAGGTTATACTATGGTTCGCTCAAAATGCAGCCTAATTCCTACGGCAATTACACTTTAGTAAATCAGGTGCCGTTAGAAATCTATTTGCGGGGTGTTGTACCTTATGAAATTGGTGCAGGTGCTCCGAATGCAGCAGTGGAAGCGCAAGCGATTATTGCCAGAACTTATGCGCTACGGAATTTGCGACGGTTTGCGGTTGATGGTTATGAACTTTCTGCTGATGTTCATTGTCAAGTTTATTTCGGTTTGCAGGGTGCGACTGGGAATACCGATCGCGCGATCGCTGCTACTAGAAGTTTAGTACTTACTTACAATAATGAGTTAGTGGATGCGCTTTATTCTTCTACTACTGGCGGGATTACAGCGGGATTTAATGATGTTTGGAATGGGCCCGATCGACCTTATTTACAATCAGTACTTGATACCACACAAAATGTTTGGGATTTATCGCGCTACAGTTTAACTAAAGAACAAAATGTGCGCCGATTTCTGAGCCTGAAACAAGGTTTCAACGAAGAACAGGAACCGCTATTTCGCTGGCGCTACGAAAGTAAACTACCCGATATGACCGAGCAATTGCAAAAATACTTGGACTCGAAAAAACATCCCCTTGCCAACTTGCAAAGCATTCAAAAAATGGAGGTGACAGAAAGGGCTGAAAGTGGGCGAATTTTGAAAATGAATATCTACACTGATAAAGGTGTCGTCGAACTACATAAAGAAGAAGTTCGTAGTGCTTTTAAACCTCCTCGCAGCAGCTTTTTCTATTTAGAACCACTCAAAAATCAAAACCAAGAATTGATGGGTTATGCTTTTGTCGGTGCTGGTTTTGGTCACGGAGTTGGCTTAAGTCAAACCGGTGCTTCTCAGTTGGCTAGACTTGGTTGGTCAAGTCAACAGATTCTCAATTTTTATTATCCTGGTGCCCAACTGGAACGACTCAATCAGTCAATTATCTTTTGGCAGGAACCATGATGGTAATCGGTAATGGGTAGTGGGTAGTAGGAATCTGATTACCCACTACCCACTACCCACCACCAGTTTCAATCTTAATAACTAGCAACTTGCGTTAGTAGATATCTTCTTCTTTGTGGGTTTCGATTGTACAGTCAGATGTGGGTTTCGCTACACAGGTGAGAACATAGCCTGCTTCAATCTGATCGTCATCTAAGAAAGATTGGTCGGATTGGTCAACTTTACCACTGGTGATTTTTCCAGCACAAGTTGAGCAAGCGCCTGCGCGACAAGAGTAGGGTAGGTCAAGTCCTGCTTCTTCGGCTATGTCAAGGATATATTCATCGTCGGGTACGTCAATGGTTTGATTTATACCTTCGGCTTCGTTAATTAACGTAACCTTGTAAGTTGCCATGTATCAATCCTCTCAAGTATTCTAAACGGCAGTATACGTTTTCCTTAAGCAGCCCTAACTTGGTGAATTTGCTAGGTTATGCGATCGGATTTCTTTCACCTTAAAGTCACTACTTCGGTCTTATATCTTTTCTCTTTAAGTTTGCTACAGATGACTGATGCTCTTGATGCTCTAGTGCAGCAAGGCAGAAGGCTTAAGGCAGAATGGTTTGATGAGCTTTTCTGTTAAGCCTTTTACCTTTTATTCAACTAATTGGTTTTTTCTGCCGCGCTGCACTCCAGACACGGGGATGAATCTGTAGCAAAACATTTAGAGAATCGATCTAGCTACTAGAATGGACCGAATTTAGTAGAGATCTTCTTCTTTGTGGGTTTCAATAGTAACGTCAGATGTGGGATAAGCCACACAGGTGAGAACATAGCCTCCTTCAATCTGATCGTCATCTAAGAAAGACTGGTCGGATTGGTCAATTGTGCCTGAGATGAGTTTGCCAGCACAAGTTGAGCAAGCGCCTGCGCGACAAGAGTAAGGCAGGTCAAGTCCAGCTTCTTCCGCTGCGTCAAGGATATAGACATCATCGGCTACGTCAATCGTTGTATTTATACCTTCGGTTTCGTTAATTAACGTGACCTTGTAAGTGGCCATGATCGATCCTCTCAAGTATTCTAAACGGCGGTATAAGTTTTCCTTAAGCAGTCCTAGCGATGTAAATTTGCTAGGTTATGCGATCGGATTTCTTTCACCTTCTAGATACTACGTGAAAAGTCAAGAATTTTGATAGCGAATTAGCACTTTGAGTGAATGGGATTCGTAATTAAATCTGCTAATCTTATCCTGATTGCTTATACTTATTGCAGAAAGTGGCAACTTCGGTTTCTAAGAATCGTATTTCTGCTGTTAAGTCCCAAATTTTAAAGATGAGTGCTTCTGCCCGTTTTTCTCTTTCAATACCTCTGAAGGTAGGTTTGGTCGGTACAGGTTATGCTGCTAAACTGAGAGCCGAAACTTTGCAATCCGATCCTCGCACCCAGTTGGTGGCGGTGGCTGGTAATACACCCGAAAGAACTGAGTCGTTTGCACAAACTTACCAAGCGGCGGCAGTGTTAGGCTGGCAACAGCTGGTGCAGCGCCCGGATTTGGATTTGGTGATTATTTGTACTATTAATAGTGAGCATGGTGCGATCGCTCATGCTGCCCTTTCCTCTGGTAAGCACGTAGTTGTAGAATATCCCCTCTCGCTCCATCCTTGGCAAGCCGAAGAACTAATCTCGTTAGCCGCCAATGTCAACAAACTTTTGCACGTTGAACATATTGAACTACTCGGCGGATTGCACCAAGCATTACGCCGAAATCTAGCCGCAATAGGTGCCCCATTCTACGCCCGTTATAGCACCATTA
Source organism: [Phormidium] sp. LEGE 05292 (assembly GCF_015207735.1). Taxonomy (GTDB): domain Bacteria; phylum Cyanobacteriota; class Cyanobacteriia; order Cyanobacteriales; family Aerosakkonemataceae; genus Floridanema. The sequence continues at coordinate 21,264 of NZ_JADEWG010000096.1, read as the reverse complement.
ATCCACAAAAACCCGCACCACATAAGTGGACTTACCATCCTACCCAGTTTGGTTTTCCTTTCGTTGGCGCATTGTCACGACTGCACAGATTAATCGATTTATTCGGTAAAGTAGCAACTGTCAGTTGTGAAAGTCGCTTTTGGGAAAGTGAATCAGAATATTATACCGCCTGTCTTTGCACAGCTAAATTACGCTTTACCAGTGGGTTAATTGCAGAAGTAACTTATGGTAAAGGCGAAGTTTTTTCCCAAGCTGCTCGTCCCTTTGAAGTTTACGGCGAAAATGGTTGTTTAATGTTTAATGGCGATGAAGGTTATCTAGTTCAAGGAGAAGAAAAAACTCCTATTGATGTAGGTAGTCGTCGGGGCTTATTTGCCAAAGAAACCAAAATGGTTTTAGATCACTTAATTGAAGGTACAGCTTTATATGTGACACCGGATGTTAGTTTGTACGCTTTAAAAGTAGCTGATGGGGTGCGTCGAGCATCAGAAACTGGAAAAATAATCGAAATTTTATGAAATTGGACAAACACAATTCTCAGTTATCTCTGCCTTGGTTTAGTTTCGGAATGTTAGCAATAATGGCTTTGTCTTTTGCCTTACATTTTTGGGGACTTGGCAGATTTAATATGCTAGTATTTGATGAAATTTATTATGTTAAATATGCTAATAATTATTTAAACAATCAGCCACTTTTTGATGCTCATCCTCCTCTGGGCAAATATATGATTGCTGTGGGGATGTGGTTAGGAAGTCATATTTTAGGCAAAGATATAAATAATTTATCAGGTACAGCAATTTATCCGTTGGTTTATCGCTGGATGAATGCTTTTACAGGGTCTTTCTTTCCCTTGGTTGTGGGGGGAATCGCTTATTTATTAAGTAAACGACGTAGCTATACTTTAATTGCTAGTTTGTTTATGGCTGTGGATGGCTTATTTTTAGTGGAATCTCGCTATGCGCTGATTAATATTTATTTGGTAATGTTTGGTCTTTTAGGTCAGCTATTTTTGCTGATAGCTTTAGCAAATCAAGGAAAAAATCGGCAATTTTGGTTATTTTTTAGCGGTATTTCTCTAGGCGCATCGGTGGCGGTTAAGTGGAATGGATTAGGGTTTTTGTTAGGAATTTATATTTTATGGGTTTTGGCTGGTTTTTTGCAAGTTTTTAGGAGAAATCGCTCAGGAAATTTGCCGGAAATCCCAAGTCGGCAATTCAAAGGAAAGCCTGTTAAAGAAAGTATTTTACACAATCTAACTGAGATTAATTTTTCACAAATTGTAATTTTTTTTGCTGTCGTTCCAGCGATAATTTACGGTTTGATATGGATTCCTCATTTAGAGATTAATAAAGATACTAATTTTGTGAAAGTTCATCAACAGATGATGGGGTTTCACCAAAGTATGAAAAGTGGGCCAAAGGTGCATCCTTATTGCTCTAGTTGGTATACTTGGCCTTTGGTAATTCGTCCGGTAGTTTATCTGTTTGAAAAGTCAGCAACTAGTTCTAAAGCAGCGGCTTTACCGCCTTTACCTCCGGGAATTAAAGATGTGTCTTACGCTGTTTATGGGATGGGAAATCCGGTTTTATGGTGGTTGTCAAGTTTGGCAATTTTGTTGTTAATTGCTTTGTTGTTAAAACGAGTTTGGCTTTGGTTAAAAACGGTTTTTAATCAAGGTAATTACCCAATTAATTATTATGATTACTTCCCTCAAAGTAAGGAATTGTGGTTGGTTGCTTACGTGGTAATTAATTGGTCAGCGCATTTTTTACCTTGGATAAAGGTGACGCGCTGTACTTTTATTTATCTTTATATGAGTGCGGCGGTGTTTGCTTTTTTGGGTTTGGCGTGGTTGGTCGATCGCTGGTTGCAAAGTTACCAGCCTCGATTAAGAATTATGGGTGTGACGGTAATTTTTCTAGTTGTGGCAGGTTTTGTATTTTGCTTACCTATATTTTTAGGATTACCTTTGACTTTACCGCAATATCAATTGCGAATTTGGTTAAATAGTTGGATATGATTTAAAGTAGAATTTGTGTTAACTGAATTGGAGCTTTCAGAATGTCAGAACAATTTCCTAATCAACCTATTGGACAAATTAGTGTAGAACAATTAGCTAATTATTTGGCAGATCCTCCTGAAGGATTGCAACTGGTGGATGTGCGAGAACCGCAGGAAATAGCGATCGCTAATTTAGCAGGGTTTCAAAACTTACCTTTAAGTGAATTTAATACATGGTCGGAAGATATTCAAAACCGTCTTAATCCTGATGCAGAAACTCTGGTTCTTTGTCATCATGGAGTGCGATCGGCCCAAATGTGCCAATGGTTAATTAGTCAAGGTTTTACTAATGTGAAAAATATTGTGGGTGGGATTGATGCTTATTCTATAGTAGTCGATCGCAGCGTACCTCAATATTAAAAACTACAAGCAGGCAGAGGGCAGAAGGAAAGAAGGTTTGGACAAAGCTTTTTCACTTATTTTTAACTGTATAGTTATTTCTGCCACGCTGCACTACTTGAGAAATATCAGCAACTAAAAAAAACTACATTTAAGCTAAATCCGAGTTATATTAACTACAATTACCTTTATGGGCATCTGCCAAAATAAAAAACTACTATTACAGTCTGACCAAACCTCAAGACTGAATCAATGTGGTTTAAATCACGTCTGTTTTTGTAATTCAATTTAAATTGCTATTTTGCTCAAATAATCTATGCCAATCCATTTAACTAACCGACAACAGCATATCCTTTGGGCAACAGTTCGTCATTATATCGCAACGGCGGAGCCAGTAGGATCAAAAGCTTTAGTAGAAGAGTATAATCTCAGCGTTAGCCCAGCGACAATTCGTAATGCGATGGGTGTTTTAGAAAAAGTGGGATTACTTTATCAACCTCATACTTCGGCGGGGAGAATTCCTTCTGATTCTGGATATCGAATTTATGTGGATCAATTGATTACGCCTGATGAAACTGTGGCGCGTCAAGTCGAACAAGTACTCCTAGATAAATTGAATCGGGATGATTGGAGTTTTGAGGCGTTGTTACAGGGTGCAGCGCAAATTTTGGCGACTCTCAGTGGTTATATTACTCTGATTACATTACCCCAATCGCGCACGAATCAAGTGAGACATTTGCAATTAGTGCAGGTAGAACCGGGAAAAGTAATGTTAATTGTGGTGATGGATAGTTATGAAACTCAATCAGTGTTAATGGAGTTGCCACAAAGGGAAAATTCTCAACCAGATGCAGAAGCGATCGATCGCGAATTGCAGATTCTTTCTAACTTTTTGAATTCGCAAATTCGGGGCCGATCGCTTGCGGAATTAGCTACATTAGATTGGATGCAATTAGATCGGCAATTTCAACAATATGCTGATTTTTTGCGTGATTTATTCATTGAAGTAAAGCGACGCACTAAACCACCAGCGATTACCCAAATTTTAATTCGTGGCGTATCCGAAGTGTTGCGTCAACCAGAATTTTCGGAATTGCAGCAAGTAAAAATGTTACTGCATTTGTTGGAAGCGGAACAAGACCAACTTTGGCCGTTAATTTTTGAAACAAATGAATCGGAAAATTCAGGAAAGCGGGTAACTGTGAGAATTGGTTCGGAAAATCCTTTAGAACCAATTCGTACTTGTACGCTGATTTCTGCTAATTATTGTCATGGTACGGTTCCGGTGGGAAGTGTGGGTGTTTTAGGGCCAACGAGAATGCTTTATGAAAATGCGATCGCAGTTGTTGAAGCAGCAGCAGATTATTTATCGGAGGCGTTGAGTTAGTATTTTTTTGAACAGCAGAGGACGCAGAGAACGCAGAGAAAGAAAGAAGAGGGATTGTGATTAGGAAAATTAGTTTTTGGTTACTTTGGTTAGGGGTTGTTGGTTATGCTTTTCTGTTAGCACCACCGCAGCAACCAGGCACTTTTGAGTTAATTAAAAATCTTTCCACTGGTCAAATTGCCGGAATTAATCCTTTGATTGTCGCACTGTTTAATATTATGGGCGTTTGGCCTATTATTTACAGTTGTTTACTCTTTTTTGATGGCAGAGGACAAAAGGTAAAAGCTTGGCCTTTTGCCGCTGCTTCTTTTGGAGTTGGTGCTTTTTCTCTGTTGCCTTATTTAGCTTTACGAGAACCAAACCCCGAATTTATTGGCAGCAAAAATAAATTTTTGAAAGTATTAGATTCTCGGTGGACAGCTATTTTACTTACTTTGACTAGTCTAGGTTTGGTTGCTTTTGGTTTAATCGCTGGAGATTGGCAAGATTTTATTCAACAGTGGCAAACTAGCCGTTTTATTCATGTCATGAGTTTAGATTTTTGTCTGCTTTGTTTGTTATTTCCCGCACTTTTGGGAGATGATATGGCGAGGCGAGGAATGAAAAACTCCACCGTTTTTTGGGCGGTTTCTCTCCTGCCTTTATTTGGCCCCCTTGCCTATCTTTGCTTGCGTCCTCCCTTAGTAGAAAATAAAGAAAAGGCTGCGGAAAAAGTTCTTTCTAATACTAAAATTTAAAATCTAATCTTTCCTGGCTATTGCCCTCATAATCCGAAATGTCTAATTCTATTTCTTTACATGAAGAAGCGATCGCTTGGCATAAACAAAACTGCTTTGCTCAAGCAGAAGCAAAATATAAAGCTGCTTTGGAATGTGAACCAAATAATGCAGAAATTTTCAGCAATTTGGGGATTTTATATTACCAATCAGGGAAATATCAGGAAGCTTTAGAGTTAATCGATCGAGCAATAAAAATTGGTTCACCAAAAGCAATTTATTATTATCGCTTGGGTTTAGTTTTAGCAAAAAAGGGTGAGATTACCAATTCTATTCGTGCTTATCAACAGTCTATAGCGATCGATCCTAAATGGATTAGTAGTTATATAAATTTAGGAATTATTCTATTTGAGCAAGGAAACCTGACGAGAGCAGAACAAATTTTTGAACAGGCGATCGCGACCGCTCCTCAACGTAGTGAAGCATACCATTATTTAGGTAAAATATTAACCCAACGCCGCCGAAATGATGAAGCAATTCTCGCTTACAAAAAAGCCCTGCAAATAGAACAAACAAATTCCGAAATACTTCACGATTTAGCTAAGTTATTTAAAGCGAAAAATGGCTCGGATCAAAATAAAGCTAATCTTTATTTTGGCGATGCCTATTTTTATGAAAATAACTACGAAACGGCAATTAACTATTATCAATCTTTTCTAGAATCACAAACCAAAGACCAAGAAAAGATTACCGAAGATGTCGATCGTGCTTATTTAAACTTAATTACCAGTCTCTACAACTTAGAACAAGAGAAAACAGCAATTAATTTGCTCAAACAAGCAAAAGAAATTTATGGTAATATCGATGATATAATAGTTAAATTATTAGAATTTTTGAACTTTTCTGGACGAGTAAACGAAGGCATCAAAGTTGCTGAAGAAGCATCGGAAGCATTGCTAAATAATTTGTATTTCAATAAACTAAATTTATTAAAATTGCCAATATTATATGAAAATGAAGAGGAAATAGATTTTTATCGGCAACGCTTCCGCAAAGGTTTAGATATTCTGAAGAAGCAAACTAATTTAGAAACATCTGAGGATAAACAAAAAGCCTTATTAGCTTGTGGGTTGCATACAAATTTTTATTTAGCTTATCAAGCAAAAGACGACAAAGATTTACAAATTCAATATGGAGAATTTTTTCAGCAAATAATGGCGGCAAATTTCCCGGAATTCGTAATTCCTAGAAGGATGCCAAAGAGCGAAGATAATAGCAAAATTAGAGTAGGTTATATTTCCAATTATTTTCTCAGCTATCATACAGTGACGCATTTGTTTTCTGGTTGGTTGCGTCATAGCGATCGCGAAAAATTTACCATACTATGTTATCAACTAGGAACTCCTTCCGATATTGCAACAGTCAAGTTGATTCAAGAACATAGCGATGCGTTTTATCAACTTCCACACCAACAAACATTAGATAGTAATTACATTAAAAATGTAGCTCAAAAAATCATTGCCGATCGCTTGCATATCCTCGTATTTCTAGATATTGGAATGCACCCATATATGACTATTTTTGCTAGTTTAAGACTTGCACCAATTCAATGTACTACGTGGGCACATCCAGTTACCTCTGGTTTACCAACAATCGATTACTTTTTATCTAGCGATTTAATGGAACCACCAGAAGCAGAAAAATATTATTCAGAAAAGTTAGTCCGGTTGCCCGGTATTGGCATTGCTTATGCTAAACCCGATATTCCCGAACCAGTAAAAAATCGTGGAAATTTTCAACTGCGAGAAGATGCGATCGTTTATTTATGTTGTCAATCTTTATATAAATATCTGCCACAATACGATTATGTTTTTGCAGAAATAGCCAAGCAAGTTCCCCAAAGTCAATTTGCTTTTATCTCTAACAAAAACCCTCATGTTACCAAACAACTTCGGCAACGCTTACAAGGTGCTTTTGAAAAATTAGGGTTAAATAGTGAAGAATATTGTGTTATTTTACCCCAGCAATATCAAGATGATTATTGGAATTTGCATTTAATTGCTGATGTATTTTTAGACCCTTTTCAATGGTCAGGAGGCAGATCTACACTAGAAGCTGTAGCTTGTAAATTACCGATCGTCACCTGTCCAGGTCAATTTATGCGCGGTCGTCATTCATCTGCCATTTTACAACAACTGCAAGTAACAGAAACCATTGCCAAAAATGAAGCTGAATACATTGAAATTGCCGTGAAATTGGGGTTGGATAAAGAATGGAGAAACCAGATCGTTGCACAAATAATTCAAAACTATCCTTATCTGTATTGCGATCGAACCTGTGTAACCGCCTTAGAACAATTTTACCAGCAAGTAGTTCAAGAAAAGACAGAAAATTCCCAGCATCTTTGAATCCAATTTCTAGCAAAACTTGACCAAAGATAGACGTAATCTACCCAATTTCTCACTTTACTTGAAAGCAAGTTCCTGTAATACACCTCTTTTAGGGGCGGGTTTAGCCATGATCTCTGTCTTCTCACAAAAAATTATTGACAAAACCCGCCCTAACTAAGCCCATTCCTCACCTTAATTCTAGAGTTTGTAGCCATGATTATGAAGAGAAAAATTGCATTATGGTCTTTGTGGGCAGGATTTATATTGTACATCCTTTTATTTGCGCCTCCTGTACAATCAAGCACACTTACACTACTACAAAATCTATTCACTGGACATTGGTTAGAAATTAACCCAATAATCTTTTCATTATTTTCTTTAGTTGGGATTTGGTTACTAATTTACACTTGTTTAATGCTGTTTGATGGCAGAATGCAAAAAATAGCCGCATGGCCTTTTCTTCTAGCATCAATAGCTACAGGAGTAATTGGGTTAATACCCTATTTAGCCTTGCGAGAAGCTAATCAAGAATTTTCCGGGAAAAAAGACATTATCCTAAAACTTTTTGACTCCCGTTGGACAGGTTTTATTTTAACTATTAGCACCATTATTTTGCTGATTTACGGTTTAAGCATGGGAGATTGGCAAGACTTTATAATTCAGTTTCAAACCAGTCGCTTTGTTAACGGCATGAGTTTAGCATTTTGTTTGTTTTGCCTCTTATTTCCTACACTTTTGGGAGATGACATAGCCAGACGAGGTGTAGAAAATAAACCGATTTTGCAGTTAGTTTCTCTCACTCCTTTGTTAGGCGCACTTTTCTATTTATGCTGGCGACCTCCACTTTGGGAAAGTATTCCGCAAATCTCCTCAACTGCTATTGATAAAACCTCAGTCACTATTAGCAAAACTTGACCAAAGATAGACGTAACCTGCCCATTGCGACTTTGAATGGCATTTCTGCTAATTTGATTACTCAACAAGATTTTGTGCTTCTAGCTTGAGTTGAAATCTTTTTCTAGAAAAACCCGGTTTCTCAGAAGAAACCGGGTTTTTAAATTATTAGTAACTTACTAAAAGTAAAAATATCTAATTAAAATTGATCTTCTCTCCAAGAAACCAAATTTGTGATGAAAAGTCGATGAGTACTCAAAGAAGTCAGTCACGAACTCAAATAGTTACTTGACATAATAGAAATATCAACTCCGATCGAGGCAATAGATATTATGTTACAAACTAAACAAATTTTAAACGACCTTTATCAATTAGAAAAAAACTTAGCACAAAATCCAGGTCATCAAACTTGGATCGCCAGAGATTTGTCAACAAATCCACCAATACCAGTAATAGTAAAGTTACTCGCCTTTAGTCCCCAAATGCAGTGGGAAGAGTTCAAACTATTTGAACGAGAAGCGGAAATTTTAAAGCAACTTAACCATCCCCATATTCCTCGCTATCGGAATTATTTTGCGATCGATAAAGAAGCAGGAGAAGGTTTATACTGGTTTGGCTTAGTACAAGATTATATTCCGGGAGCATCTTTACAAAATTTATTAGATCGGAGTTATCATTTCAGCCAATCACAGGTGAAAAAAATTGCCATTCAAATCTTAAATATTTTGATTTATCTGCATGGATTAAATCCTCCGATTTTGCACCGAGATATCAAACCCAGCAATGTGATTGTGGGAAAAGATAAACAGATCTACTTGGTAGATTTTGGCTCAGTTGCTAATCCAAATATTGTGGAAGGAGCCACTTTTACAGTTGTGGGAACGGCTGGTTATGCACCCCTAGAACAGTTTTGGGGAAAAGCATTTCCCGCTTCAGATTTATATGCTTTGGGAGCGACATTAGTTCATTTATTGACTGGGATAACACCAGCGAATTTGCCTCAATGTAATTTACGGATTCAATTTCGAGATAAAGTGAGTATCGATCGGCAATTTCTCGACTGGATTGAAATGCTAATTGAACCAGATTTAGACCGCCGATTTAGTTCGGCAGTCCAAGCATTAAAAGCCTTCAATAGGAGTGATTCTTTACCAAAATTTACTCGCCCCGATCGCAGCAACATTAAGATGAAAAAGACAGCGGACAAGTTAGTATTCCAAGTTCCCAGATGCCGCCAATCGTTGCTAAATATCCTTACCGCTACAACCGCCTTTATATTGGCAGAATCAAGCAGAATTATATTATTTATATTAACACCTCTGGTTATATTATTTGTCATTTGTATTCATGGGCTTCTAGCTTTTTTCTTACCACTTATTGTATGTGTGTTTTTAGCAATATTTTTGAGTTTTTTGTTACATTCTCTATTTTATCTTATTCCTTTTATATTTTTAATGACAGTCATTATATACATTCGCTTAATACTATTAAGTTATAAATCTTGTCTGTCAAACATATCAGATTTCGTTAATACATTCGTTAATGAAATTCACTCAATTATCTCTGAAATAAAATTTAATTTACTGAATAGTTTCGGAATAGATAAATTTTCTTTTGACCAGAACAAATTCCTGTTTAAAAAGAGTTTTTTGACCTTTGTCTCTAAGTGGGGTTCAGGTAAAACATCACAAATTAAAAATCTAGAAGTCATCCCTTTTGAGGGAATCATTATCGAAACCGGAAAAGAGGTATATAGGTTTGGTAAAAAATTAACCGAATCAGAGCGTGAGTGGTTAGTTCAAGAAATCAAAGATTGGTTGCGCGATCGGTAAGAAAACGAACTTTTTGTCCAATTCTAAAATATCAATCTCACAACCAGAGAAACCCGTTTTATCAAACTAAAAATCAAAAGGAAATTGACTATGCTGTGCCAAGAACAAATCTTACAAAACCGTTATCAACTCCAAGAACTGTTAGGAAATCATGCTAATCGTCAAACTTGGTTAGGGGTTGATTTATCCACCGAACCTCACCAACAAGTAATTATCAAACTACTGTCATTTAGCCCGCAAATGCAGTGGGAAGAATTAAAGTTATTTGAACGGGAAGCGTCAGTTCTCAAACAACTCAACCATCCCAAAATTCCCAAGTATCTCAATTATTTTTCCTTAGACAAACAAGCAGGTGATGGTTTACCTTGGTTTGGGTTAGTACAAGAATATATTCCCGGTTCATCTTTACAGCAGCTATTAAACAAGGGAAAACTCTGCACAGAAATCGAAGCCAAAGATATAGCCAATCAACTTTTGGATATTCTAATTTATCTCCATGAATTGAGTCCGCCAGTCTTGCATCGAGACCTTAAACCCAGTAACATTATTTATAACCAAAATAAGCAAATATATCTGGTAGATTTTGGCGCAGTGCAAGAGAAAGCCAAAGCAGAGGGAGTTACCTTTACTGTGGTAGGAACGGCGGGGTATGCAGCACCAGAACAACTGTGGGGAGGCGCTATACCTGCTTCTGATTTATTCTCATTGGGAGCGACTTTGATTCATTTATTAACGGGTATTTCTCCGGCTGATTTACCGCAGCGAAAAATGCGGTGGCAAATACCAGATAAACTAAGTCTCAGTCCGAGTTTTTCCCAGTGGTTATCAATATTAACCGATCCTGCTATTGAACGACGATTTAATACGGCAAGTCAAGCAAAGACTGCATTAAATAACGGTATTTCTTCCGAAAAAATAGCCGATTCAGATCAGCAAAAAAACACTGAAAAACTAACCACTCCGTTTGGATTTTTGGTTTTCCTGCAACTTGTAGCTATCCTAGCATCAATTGGTAGTATGTATTATAGCTTTACTTATAGCTTTACTGTTTTTACTTCGTGTTTGAGCCAATGTGGTAAAGGCAAACAAGCAGAAGGTAAACAATATGTTAGCTCAATCAATAAAGCTCAACAAGATTACTACACAGAAAATGGTACATTTGTCACAGAAAGTACGCCCGAAGCATGGGCAAGTTTGGGAGTTGGTATTAAGACTCAAACCACTAATTATAAATATTCAATTTCACCAATTGGTAAAAATGGAGTTAATGCCTTTGCCATTCCATTAAATGAAAATGTTAAAGGCTACCTGGGAGTTGTTGGTTTGTTCGGCACAAATCCTCGTGATAAAACTTCGCACTCAATAGTATGTGAAACTAAAAAGGCGGGAGATCCACCCATGCCTGGTATAGTAACTGCAACGGAAGTAAAATGCCCCAGCAGTATGGAAGCACTCAAATAACATAGAGGCTGTAGGGTGCGTCAGATAGCAGAATTTTGGGTAAAATAGCTAACTTTATCGGTCTGACGCACCCTACTTTATATAAATTTTCTCAGCCCAAAATTATGAAATATAAATTGTTCCCCAAACGTTACACGGGATTAATCTTAAGCCTACTCCTATTGGCTGTCGGAATTCTAATTTGTTTCCTCTCTTACCCATCGGAAATTCAAACCCGATCGATCAAAATTGATGTAGCGCCAAACCGACATTTAATAGGAACATTATACACTCCCAAAACTGCTAAACCACCTTATCCAGTAATGGTGCTAACTCATGGGATTAATTCAACTAAGGAAATCATGTCTCCGTTAGCCATTGAATTAGCGAGGGAAGGAATAGCGGCTTTAACTTTTGATTTTGGTGGTTTTGGAGAATCTTATTTTCGACCTTATTCAGAGGGAGGAAATGATACAGATGGGAAAGCAGTAATGGCTTTTATTCAAGCTAATCCAAAACTGTTTGATATTACAAGAATCGGTATTGGAGGGCATTCAATGGGTGGCGCTACTGCTTTAGGTTTAGCTAACGATGATAACCGTTATAAAACTACAGTTGTTTTGGGAATGAGTGGGTTAGCTACTCCAATTTATCCCGCAAATTTGTTGATGGGAATTGGTCTTTATGAACAGTTACATCCGCCATCACTAATGCGAGAAATGTTGCAATCTGCGACTGGTAAAAATATTTCCGAATTTCAACAAAGTGGCGATTTTCAGTCAGGAAAAGCTAGATTATTGGTGATTTCTCCGACAGCAGATCATTTGATTGAACCTTACGATTCTTCTTTAATTAAGCAGTCTGTTAGCTGGGTAAAACAAGCTTTTGGCATACCGGGAAAGACAAAACCATTAATTGCAACTTGGTATATGTTGGGTATGTTTGTTACTTGTTTTAGTGGTTTGGGAACGGGTGGTTATTTAGTGCGCTTTGTTGCTTACCAAAAGAAATTAAAACGTTGGATACCGGGATTTATTATCGCGATCGCACTCACATTCCTAGCTTTAGGAAACACTGGCATAATTGATAGTTTGTGGGCGAGTAATTTGATTTTATTCTCCCTTGGTTTATTGCTTGTTTGCAATTACGTTTTGCGCTTTCCTCAAAAGTGGACAACTACGCTACGAGTTACCGGACTTTACATTGCTTTATTTCTGGGAACTTATGGTGCGATCGCCCTAATTTCCACCGTACCAGAACTATTATCCCATCCTCAATATATAACTAGCATTCCCCAATTCTTATTGCAATGGCCGATCGCACTATTTTACAGTCGTTATCGTGAATTAAGAGCAGTTACCTTTCCCATTTACAGCTACGGTTTACAACCCAGTTATCTGTTACTAATTCCTCTAATCCCAGAATTAATTATACCAGGAATTATCTTAACCGGAGCCGAGAAAACTATCAGTTGGATTGTCTGTTGGGTGCGTCAACCTTTGCATTTTCACAAGTTTTTTTTAGTTAATACTCGTTCCCTGATTATCTTACTTGGATTACTGCCAGTTTTAACAGCGGTTATCTATCACCAAATTCACTCAAAAATTCTATCTTCAGATACAGCGATAGTCGCCATTCAAACAGTTGGACAAGGGGCAATATTACCAGGTTGTATCATTATTTTATTATTGCGGCAAAAGTGGTTTCAAAATTTAGAAAGTCGCTATCAGTAGTTGTATTTTAGCAAGAAAGCGCAACTACTTGCAGCAAGTTGCAGTTGCAAAAAGTACACAAAAACACCCGGTTTCTTCAAGAAACCGGGTGTTTAGTTTCGGAGAGTTGTTAGATAAAAAATTAATTCCAGTTACGAACGGTTTCTCTGAGGATAGTTTGACCGTTTTGGGTAACTCTTAATTCGTTGCGAGTCAGAACATAGCGGGTAGTGCCGTTAACAGCGATATAGCGATCGCCTTCATATCTTTGCAAAGCTAATCTGATTCTTCCATTACCATTTTTGGACTCACCAACATAACTACCGGGAAAATCACCACCGCAAATTGATACTACATAACTTGCTGTTTCCGCTGTCACGAAAGTACTTTCTCTGTTGCGACAACCTCTGGCTGAAAATGTGTCATCGCTGCTAGCAGCTAGAATTCTTTCATTGAGAATTGTTCTGCCATTTCGACTTACTCTTAATTCATAAGGAGTGACGGCATAAATTGTATCTCCGTTAGCCGCAATGTATCGATCGCCACTTCTGCGTGTTAAAGGAACAGTAATGCCACCGCTACCATCTTTCGCCGCACCAATATAATAACCTAAAGAATTCCGCGAGTCTCCAGAACAAATCGTTACGTAATAATTGGGAGTTTCAAAAGTGCGATCGATCGTGGAACGGCGAGTAGGACAATTTGCTTGTGCAACTAAGAAAGAATTTCTACTTTGTGATACTTGTTTTTCAGAATTGTTGAGGTTTTTTGTTAGTGCATTTGCTCCTAAAGAAGGAACTAAAAACAACAATGCGCCTGCACTCGCTAAGGCTAATTTTAATACTTTGGAGTTGGTAATTTTAGTTTCCATAATGTCACATTTACCTTTATTTAAGGATGAGTTTGGGATTATTTTCAGAGAGTGATTGATGAGCGTTTAATTACTTGATTGCTCACTAATCTATTCTTCAAATTCCCCAAAAGCCTTTCCGCAAATTTCTCGAAAATTTACTTAAGTATTACCTAGAAACCCAGAAACCTGGTTTCTCTAAGAAACCAGGTTTCTGTATACTTGTATGTATCAATCATTTGGATAAACGATCTAACAGCTACTTAGGAAAAGGGAAAATGGCATCCTGATTGAGGATGCCTCTCCAGATTGGGTAATATTCCCTTTCCCGTTTCTCTCTCCTAAATTTTCCCCAATCCTTTATTTCTTAGTGAATACACTTTGGCATCATCTAATTCCTAAAAACAAGGTAATAAATTTTTAGCCTTCATATTCCGTATCAATTTCGACATCTAAAGTTTCTTCGTCTACTCGCACATATAAAACATTTGGGTGACAACAAACTTGGCAATCTTCAGTATAAGTCTGTTGTCCACCAGCACTCAAATCAACAAATGTTAAGTTCGGTTCGCCACAGTAAGCACAGAAATATTCTGCTGTTGTTTGCATTTTCGGGTAATTTTTGCTCCAATAACTTACTTTTCACATTCCCGTTTTGTTACTTCATGGCGATAGCGAAACATATCAGTTAGTCGCGCTTTTACCCACCATTCTAAAAGTAGTTCAGCGATTAACCCACCAGGCAATTCGTAATCAATTCGATCGGTTAGTCTGGTTTTTCCATTCTCTTCTGTAAATAAATGCCGATGTACCCAACTTTCCATTGGCCCACTAATTTGGCGATCGGTAAATGCGCGATTTTTTTCACACTCAATATGTCTTGCTACCCATCTTACAGGAAACGATCCTAATAAAATGCGAAATTCGGTAATTGCACCCACATCTAAACCCCCCTCTCGACGGACTATTTCTACAGGTTGCCAAGGGGGAGTCAGAATTTGCAAAATGTCCGGTCTTTCGTGAAAGTTCCAGACAACTTCTACGGGTGCATCAATTAGTGAGGAGTACTGAAAATGCAGCATGAGAGTATTTGATCAATTAAGTTGCTCATTAATCTCATACTGTACTATTTTTGGGTAAAATCTGATTAATAATTAGTCAATTATCGTTTCCATTGAGCCCTTTCTCTGGCAATAACTCGGCCATTCTTGGTAACAATTAACTCAGCCCGAGTCAGAGTGTAACGGGTATCACCATTAACCGCTACAAATCTGTCTCTACTATAAGTTTGCAACGGTAAGGAAATACTATTTCCTCCATTTTTAGCCATGCCAACATAAGTATTCGGATTATCACCACCACAAATATACACTAAATAGTTTTTGGTTTCTGCACTCACAAACTGACTACCACCGCTACTTTCGCAAACTGAAGCTGCTTGGGCAATTTCTATGCTGTTAGCTTTAACTGGATTAATATTAGTGTTTTGTGCGATCGCTAATAAGCATAAAGATGCACCAAACCCTATAGAAATTTGCCGAAATACCCTTTGGTAATTATACTGATGTTTTCTTGATTGCATAGATTATTTTTTCCTTTTCAATAAAGAGTAAAAGTCAACAATTTTCGGTGATTACTAGCCTAATCCTCCAATTCTGCTGTTGCCTATTATTCTTAATATTTCTTTGAAAAGTTAGGGATTAAGATTAACCTTGTGTTTCGGGAAAATTGGCGATCGCCATGCTACGATGTTTTTGCAATGTTGCTACTGGCAATGGCCCTTGTAAGTGACTCCAAGGTAAAACTTGTTCTAAATCCCAGTTAGCATGAACATAGTAATCTAACTCTGGCAATTTTCCCCGCAATTCTTTAAAAGCGCGACGATAACTACCCAAAGAATCGCCATAATCACGAGTTAACTCTAACAAATGGGAAAGTCTGCGATCGCCCCTCGATATCAAAGCCTGAATTACCGACCAATTATAACTTTCTGGACGAAATTCTATCCCCTGCGATTTTAAATTTTTTTCCAAATACTTCAATCGTTTTTCTGCTTGGTTATTCACTCCAAACCATTGAAAAGGTGTATGCGCTTTCGGAACAAAAGTGCTACATCCTAAACTTAATCTTAAACCTGGGGCAGCTTTTTTTATTGACCGCATCATCGAAATAGTTGCATCTAAATCAGCGGGTTCTTCTCCTGGAACACCCACCATACTATAAAGTTTTATCCCCTTTAAACCACCTGCTTTAGCATTAACAGCAGCTTGAATAATCTCTTCATTTTTCAGTTTTTTATTAATAATTTCTCGCAACCTTTCCGAACCGCTTTCAACCGCAATGGTGATCGATCGAGTATCACGTTTTGCTAAAATTTCTGCTAGCTTCTGCGTCACCGTATTTGTTCGCACCGAAGCAATACTTAACCGCACATTATCATACTTTGGTTGCGCTAAATAATCTAACAAATTTTCAAACTCAGGATGCTGAGTTACCGACGCACCAAGTAATCCCAATCTATCAGTTACTTCTAAACCTTTTTCGATCGCTGGAATTAATGAACCCTCTAAACTGGCAGTGCGAAAAGGCAAAGTTAAATAACTCGCTAAACAAAAGCGGCACATTTCAGGACAACTGCGTACCACTTCCACCATATAAATATTTTCCCAAGCAGCCTTTTCTGTCACCACAGTGGAAGCAGATAAAGTATTTCCTCGATAAGTTTGCTTTTCAACTTGTGCAGGAATTTGGTTATTAATTGGTTGGATTGATTTAATTACACCTGTAGCTTCTTGATAGCTAACTTCATATAAACTAGGAACATAAACCCCTGGAACTTGGGCTAATCTTTGGAGTTTAGTCTGCCTATCAGCGTCACGAACTTCTTTGTAAGCATCAATAAAAACATCTAAGAGATTTTCGCCATCTCCTAACAGAATAATATCGAAAAAATCAGCGAAAGGTTCGGGATTAGCAGTTAAAACAGGGCCACCACCAAATATTAGCGGATCTGCATCAGTACGTCTAGATGAACGCAAGGGAATTTCTAAAAATTCCAGTAAATTTAGGATATTTATATAATCAAGTTCCCAAGACACAGAAAATCCAACTAATTCAGGATTTTTCGGTAATTGTTCGTGAATATCAGTAAATAATCGTTTGACTTCTAAATCAGAACGCATTGCCAAAGTTGCCCAGACAATTTGATAGCCAAGGCTAGTTATTCCCACAGTATACTCATTGGGAAAAGCAAAGATAGTAGGAATTGAATCATTGTTTGGCGTTGCCGGGGTAAATAGCAAACGTTCAGCAGCAAATATAGCAGAGTTCACAATCAATCAATTTCAGTAGAATTATACTTAGTCATATCTGATCTTAAGCGATAAAATTAGCAAGTTAAAAATTAAAGTCAGGAAATTAGCCGCAATTACAGGCCAAGATTGGATGAAAATACCGTACAATAACCATAAAAATACTCCTGAACAAAAGGTAAATAACATTCCGAAAGAAACATCTCCGGCAGACTTTGTTTGCCAAGTCTTTACCAATTGCGGTATAAAAGCAATTGTAGTTAAAGCGGCGGCAATAAATCCCAAAAGGTCAATATTTTTCATGAATTAAGCTTATTTTAGGCAAAAGGAAGAATCTAAGCTTCTGTTTAAATATAACAATATCCCACAATCTAAGCAGAGTTTTTGCTTGAGAGAGTTGGGATACTATAAGGATTTATTTAATTGTCCTAGTGAAAAACTTTTACTTATTTAATTTGAAACTTTTCACTCTCCCGCTTAGATTCATCTCCTACTATTACAAAGGATACTTCGTATGTTCCTGGTAGCCAAACCTTTGCCGGAGCTAAAGCACTAGTGATTTGTTTTTGATCTAATTTGGTGGTAAACTCTTTTTCATAGATCCGAACATTTTTGACTTTTTGGCCTTGATTTAAGCGCCAAAGGACTTTTACCTTTGTTCCTTCCACAGCATTATCTAATTTAGCTGTAGCGAATATCTTGGGAGTGGTTGTTTTAAAAGTATTTTGATTTTTTTCACACCCTTCTAAAGGATTGGCTTTTTCGCAGACTGAGACATCGCTAACACCTGGCCCCCACAAATTAAATTCACAACCAACTAGCACGGAAGCAACACCGATAATAGCAGCGAATGTTTTAGCGTTCATCCTCACAGTACTCCTTAATATGAGTATTTCTTCACCTACCAAGTTTTGATTTTAAATATGGTAAAGGGGAATTGACAAGACAAAGTGTTCATTGATTGTCTTGACATAAGCAACAATTTATTAGCTGGTTGCAATTTATCTCCCTCTACAATGAAGTTGGATGGGAGTCAAGAGAGAACCATCTAAGATAGAATATTCGGCTTGACTGATTTCTGTCAATGCGATCGCCAAGCGTTTGCCTTAGCACCTATCGCCAAGCCTGTGCTGATGGAACATATCGCCAAGCTTGTGCGTCAGCACCTATCGCACGCCCGAAACTCAGCTGATTATTCCCTTGCAGGCTCATTGACCAGAATCGAAGACTGAATTAACCTAAAGAGTGTTGAAAGTGAAGAGATGAGTTAAAATTCTAACTCATAGTGACTCGCTCTGATCCCGATGGTCTATTAGGGAGAGGTATAGGGGCGCAAATTCGATAAATAAACTGAAAATAAAACGAGTTTAAACTTGGCCTGTGTCCTGTGTGAGGCAGTATCGTGACAAAATTTATTCCCAAACTGCAAGAAATTTCGACCAAGTTCAGTGGCTCTGAATCAAAACCCGAACAGACCTCTGGCAGAGAAACAGAAATTCAGCAAACTACCGCCCCCCAAGAGGTGACAAAGGAAGCTTCTCCAATTACTCCAGAAACTCCCCAAGAACCGCTTGAACCAAATCAATTAAATAGTTTAGAAGAACTGGGGAGTTTTTCTGCTGCCGCTGAAGCAGAAATAGCTGCGGCCCAAGAAATTGCGGCACAAAATCAGGAAACAGCTAGCACCAACTTCCTAAGTACTGTCAAGCAGACTACTAGAGAAATTGCGACTAAACTACATATTCCCCAATCTGTCCTAGATTCACCTTGGTTAGACCCTCATAATCCGCTATATCGGACAAAAAAATTCTGGATTACTACAGGTGCAGCTGTCACATTAGGTGGTGGAGCGCTGGCTACAGGGATTACCTGGTGGACATTGGAGCGCAACTTACCTTCACCTAATGATGTTGTTACCTTTGTCCGAGATGGAACTCTGACGATCAAAGCAGAAGACGGCACAATTCTGCAACAGATTGGCCCAGCCACTAGAGAAAAGCTGCCATTAGAGCAAATGCCACCGCAACTGGTGCAAGCCTTTATTGCTTCAGAAGACCGTCGCTTTTACCAGCATCACGGAGTAGACTGGCAAGGTGTGGGACGGGCGTTTGTCTCCAATATCGGTGCTGGAAATGTGGTGGAAGGTGGTAGTACCATTACTCAACAGCTAGCCAGAATTGTTTTTCTCAATCAAGAACGCAGCATTTCTCGGAAGGTTCAGGAAGTAATGCTGGCGCAGAAAATTGAGAAAGAGATGAAGAAAGACAAGATTCTGGAACGCTATCTGAACTTAGTGTATTTGGGTGAAGGTGCTTATGGGGTTGCTGATGCGGCTTGGGTTTATTTCAGCAAACCAACCAGTGATTTGAGTTTGCCAGAAATAGCGACGATTGTGGGAGTGACACCTGCGCCTTCAACTTTTTCTCCGATCGCAAATCCTAAACTAGCTTTAGAAAGACGCAATATAGTATTAAACCGCATGGTAGATGCAGGTTTTATCACCAAAGACCAAGCACAAGCGGCTTCTGCGGAACCTTTAGCACTCCAGCCAGCTGCACCGAAACGACTGTCTACAGAAGCGGCTTACTTTACTTCCTATATTCAACAGGAATTACCGAAATATGTGCCGCAAGATGCGATCGAAGCAGGTGGTTTAACTGTAGAAACTAGCCTCAATCCTAAGTGGCAAAAAATTGCTGAAGAAGTTGTTGATGAAGTAGTCAGCGAAAACGGAAAACAACAAGGATTTCAACAAGCAGCCTTAGTTTCCATCGATCCTCGCAATGGTGAAGTGAAAGCAATGGTAGGGGGGACAGATTTTGACAATACTCAATTTAATCGTGTCACCCAAGCCCAACGTCAACCAGGTTCCACATTTAAAGGATTTTTGTACACCACTGCTATTGCTGGTGGAATCTCTCCCTATCGCGGTTACTTGGACGCACCATTCCAGGTAGATGACTACACGCCAAAAAACTACAACGATGACTATAGAGGCTGGATCTCGATGCGAGATGCCTTGACTTCATCGATTAACACAATTGCCGTAAAAGTGTTACTCAATACGGGATTCCAACCTGTAATTGATACCGCTCACAAAATGGGCATCAAGTCAGAGCTTAAGCCTACCTATTCCCTGGCTTTGGGTGCTTCGGAAGTCAATCTTTTAGAATTGACTAACGCTTATGGCACTTTTGCTGCTAAAGGTATGCAAGCTCCAGTTTACGGAATTCGTCGTGTCATTGACCAACAGGGGAAAGTAATTTTTGAAGCCAAGCCACAGCCGCAACAAGCTTTGGATGCAGAAACATCGGCAATTATGACTTGGATGCTAGAAGATGTGGTCAATGATGGTACAGGTCGTCCGGCACAATTATTCGATCGCCAAGTTGCAGGCAAAACAGGAACTTCCGATCAAGCCCGCGATCTTTGGTTTGTCGGCTATATTCCCCAACTAGTCACAGGTGTTTGGTTAGGAAACGATGATAACTCCCCGACTTGGGGAACTAGTGCTACCGCAGCCCGCACTTGGAATAAGTTTATGGTGAAAGCGGTGGAAGATATCTCGATCGAGAAATTCCCCGAACGTCCTAAACTGGAAGGTCGCAAAGGTATACTGGCTCTCCAACCAATCAAACCGAACAAAATGTCTAATATTCGGGATACAGCTGCCAAAACAGAGGATAGCGACACAGAACGTCCCCGTTCATCCCGAAGACAAGTTAGCGTCAGCTCTACCAGCAACACACCTACAGTCTCCAGTCCCCGCCGTCGCTATTCTCAAAACACCGCCGTTACTTCTGATTCAAGTAACACGCAAGCCGCATACCGTCCCCGTCGTCGCCGCATTTCGCAAAGCAATGACGACACTTCTAACACTACTAATACCCAAACTACATCCCGTTCCCGTCGCCGTTACTATCGCAGTAACTCTGACACTTCTAGTTCTACTGATACCCAAACTACATCCCGTCCCCGTCGTCGGTATTCTCAAAACACCGCTGTTACTTCTAATTCGAGTAGCACCCAAACTAACTATCGTTCCCGCCGTCGCTCTTACCAATCCAACACTAGCAGTTCTGAAACACAGCAACCTGTAGTACGTTCCAGACGCAGTAACGTTCAGCAGAACAGCAGTTCTCAAACCTCCCAACCCCGACGTTCTCGCAGAATCTACAACAGTTCTAGCAACTCCAGTTCCTCCAGAACTCGCTCTCGCGCCCAAAGTCAAACTACTCGGCAGGCTGCACCCGCACCTGCGCCAGCAGCACCCTCTCCTAGCTTTGAACTCAATAGTCACAATTAAATAGGCGACTAAGGGAGCAGGGGAGC
>NZ_JADEWG010000095.1 GCF_015207735.1 [Phormidium] sp. LEGE 05292 | reverse complement strand
CCCCTGCCCCCCTGCACCCCTGCCTTTAGTGTTGGACTTCGAGACTTTTACTTTGGTAAGCTGATAGTTGGAAATTGCGAGATTTGGGTTTTCCCATGCCTGTGGTGAAGGCGTAACTTTGAGCGAGTAACCATAACCAAAGTGCTGGATAATGCTTTTCTAACCAAGGTTGTTGACTGCGTAACCAATCAGGAAACCAACCGGATAATAGCCAACTAATTAATGAGTTGAAGGTAAAGGTGAGATAACTACCTAACCAACGGAAAATGTCTTTTGCACCAGCGAGTTCCCAAATCCAAAGTAATAAAGCTGGGTTAATTTTGGCAGCTATTAATGCTAGTCGATTGAAGGTTAACCAATCGAATCTATCTTTGATAAAAGTTTCAGCTACATCTTGCGGTTCGGCGGCTAATATGCCAAAGAAAGTGTTTAACATGGAGTTAATTCTTTGGGGTGGTAAATATTTGCCTGTGGGAACCATCATGCCTTTAGAAAATAGCCATGTGACGGCAATATTACTTTGGTAAGCCCGAATTTGGTTTAAATGTTTGGTTTTGAGCAGGTCATGTTTTAAGGCGGTATCTAAAAGTTCTGTTAAGCGGGAAAGGTTACGCACTAAAGAACCAAATCCGGTAAAAACTAAGGGTGATTGTAAGGAAGCTGCATCACCGATCGCAATTAGTCGATCGAACGCCACTGTGCGATCGCGACTTCCCACGCTAAAATGTCCCGGAATATAACCAAAAGTTGGCTTTTTCCACACTAATTTATCCAGCTCGCAACGGCGATATTCCGGCAAAATAGTAAAGAAGTCTTCGTACATTTCCAACAAAGAACCGGGATTTTCCGGGTGTACTTGATGGTAGTGAAATAAATAAATTGTCAGTTCATCACCCTCGCCAGGAAACAATTCCCAAATTAACTGACGACCTCTAGAAATATCACCATGACTCAATAAAACATCACCATATTCTGAATCCCAAACTTCTGGTGATATTCCAGTTAATACCGCCCCAACGGTCGGACAAACACTATCAAAAGCTCGACCTTTATTTAATTGCCAAGCAATTGGTGAAGCTGTTCCCATTGCATCAACTAACAACCGCCCAGTTGCTTGTTTATCTGTTTGACTAGGTAAATGTTTTAACTGCACAGATACCTGTTCTTCGCTAATATCGGCGCGGATAAATTCTGTTTCATCCCAAATTTCACCCCCTAATGCTTTGAGTTTTTCTCCACATAAACGCAGCAATTTTTCGGAGTTTAAAGCGATATTTAACACTGTGGGCGTGTGTAAAATTGGTGCTTTTAAATGGGGAGGATTATTGCCATCAAAGAATTTGCTAAATCCATCAATATATTCCCGTGCAATTACACTTTCAAATTCAGCGGGAGTAAACAAACCCAAATCAATTAAACTTTGAAATTCCATCCGGGAAATGTTCCATTCCCGATTCATTTTGCCAAAAGGTAAACGTTCCACCAATAATACTCGATAACCTAATTGCGCCATGACTGCGGCGTGAATTACTCCCAATGCGCCACCAATATAAATTAAGTCGTATTTTTGGGTGGTTTCGCTGTTTTGTGGTTGGGTTGCTGACTCAAAAATTACTTGCTGGGGTTTTTGGGGGTTTCGCACACCTTCGCGCCAACGCATTTCCCACCAGTAAGCACGTTTTAGGTCATTTTCACCGTTGGGCATTTTTTGAAAGTAATGGACGGTTAAGGGGTAGTAAGGGGCGAGTGCGTCAAAGATTGATTGCTGGGAAAGATCGATCGCAGGTGGTTCAGGATATTCATTGGGAAATTGCTTCCTGATTTGAACGGTTAACTGTTGTAAAATTTTTTGTTCTTGAGGAAAAGCTCGATCCCCCCAACGAAATACCTTTACATAAGTCGATCGCTGTACCGACCACACAAAAACTGAAAGCTGAATATCTGTCTCTGGAATGATTGTAGTACTACTTGTAGTTTTAGGAGAACTCAGGCAAAAGCCATCTTGAGTAATTACTTTTTCGCCCGAAACTGGCTCAAACTCCTGTTGTAACCAAGTGCGAACCACATCTGTATTCGGGGTGGGGACTTCTAAATAAAGGATTTCTTTCATGCTCAGTAAGGTCGGTAAAGCTAAGTAAAGAGATGGTGTTGACAGGCATTAAAAGTGCGATATAATTGCCGATACTTAATGCCAATTTAAAAATCTTTACAATTCTCTCATTTTTGTAAATCTTTACGGAGATAACTTAATTAGCTAGCTATGAATTATCCCATTCCAGCCAGCCCGGAAGAGGTAGTGGCGTTAAAACAAAAAAGTATAGATGAGGAACTAATTGCAGCTGCGATCGCAGGAGTAATTAAAATTTCTCGATCGGAAGGCAAATCTTTAGAGCAACTAACGGACGAAGTTTTAGCTGACGATTGCTTATTGGATATAGAGCAACGCCGTTGGCTCAAAGACGTAGTAGCCCAAGCGTGGGAAAGTATCGTTTAGGCTACAAGATTAGTGAACCTCAGATTTTTTCAACACTCTTAAAACTAAAAAACACAGGAAAGCACTCATTAAGCCCAACTGCCATAAGCCACAGCCAGCCGTAACCCCCAAAGCAGCTGAAGCCCAAATCGCAGCGGCGGAAGTCAGTCCCCGAACTGGAATTGATCTAGAATGCTCTCCTGAAGACGTAACTATTTCTCCTGCACCTAAAAAACCGACACCAGCTGCTACCCCCTGAATTACTCTGGAAATGCTATCGCCATTGTTGACTGCTCCCGCAACGATCGGAACCATGACAAACAGAGCAGCAGCAAAACTGACTAATATATGGGTTCTTAAGCCAGCTGGTTTATTTTTGCGTTCGCGTTCCCAGCCAATTACTCCTCCTAGAAATAAGGCGAGTAACAATCGAGAAAGCAAACCGAACCAATCATTTGGCGCAACAGAGAGAGTGCTGATCAATGTCTACCTAATTAAAAAATTACCATTGAATCAGTTTAGAGATTTTTGGAACTGATTGCGATCGGTGAAAAGGAATATTCTCGGACTTAATATTTATCGCCAACGTTCAATCAAACGATCGCCCACGCGCAGAGCATTAGCAATAATCGTCAAAGCTGGGTTAACGCTGGTATTCGAGGGGAAAAAACTGCCATCAACCACATAGAGATTATCAACATCATGAGTACGGCAGTTAGGGTCTAAAACTGAAGTAGCGGGATCTTCGCCAAAGCGACAAGTTCCACATTGATTTGCCATCACCTGAATCGGAATTTCTCCTCGTGGATGCAGAAATCCCCGCTGAAAACCATCCAGTTCTTTTTCAATTCTTTTCAACACTTCGATCCAGCGATAAATTAAGCGATCGTGCGCCTCGATGTTGTTGGGAGTATAATCAACAAATAGTTTTCCCCCTTCAAACCGCACTCGGTTATTGGGATCGGGCAAATCTTCTGTTTGTGCCCACCAACCGATCGAATGAGTTGCCAACTGCTTTAACCCAAATCCGGGCATAAATTTTGCCAGTAGCGAAAACATTGGCGGTGCTTCCGCAAAAATCACATCGGTAAGCAGTCCGCCAGAGTTTTGAATATGTCCCATTGGATAAGGGAAATCCTCATCGCCCCAATAAAAATCATTGACACAAACCGTCTTTGGAAAAGCACCAGAGTTTGGTTTAGTGCTCAGTTGCACCACCACACTCATTAAACTTTTCATCAAGTTGCGCCCAACTAAACCGGAACTGTTAGCTAAACCGTTGGGATAGCGATCGCTCGCCGAACGCAACAGTAACGCCGCCGAGTTCACCGCACCACAAGCCAACACCACAATATCCCCTAGAAATAGGTAGGATTGTCCAGCGATCTCAGCTTGCACCCCTTTCACCACCCGACCTG
Organism: [Phormidium] sp. LEGE 05292; assembly: GCF_015207735.1. Classification (GTDB taxonomy): domain Bacteria; phylum Cyanobacteriota; class Cyanobacteriia; order Cyanobacteriales; family Aerosakkonemataceae; genus Floridanema. Next base: position 21,349 of record NZ_JADEWG010000095.1, on the reverse strand, counting down.
ATGGATTGATGTGCAGACGAACCACTTTCGCTCCGGTTTTCAGGGTGACATTGGGATGTGTTAAGGCTGGAATAATGCCGCTAACCTCAGAATCGTTGGTCGGATCGTCCTCTTGGCGCGTCAAACCTAAAGGCAACCGAGAGGGGTGAAGACCAAGCTTACCAATAGCTTCATAGATTTCAGCAACTTGGGACTCCTGCGCCACTGGTGGAAAAGGATAATCCGCACTGCGGGGGGGTTCAGTGCGATCGACATTTGCCTGACCATGAACTTTGTAAAGTGTTTCCGCTTCCGTGTAATAGGGTTCAAAATCCGAGTATTTCAAACACCATTCTGGGGAGACACCAGCTTGATGCTTGACAGTTTCAAAATCCCGTTCTCGGAATCGCAGCAAAGCCGCCCCATAAATTTTAGTATTACCACCAACTGCATAATTCATCTGTGGTGAAAATGGTTCTCCCGCACTGTCATACCACTGTTCCGGTGCATGATAGCGTTCCCGCTTAAAAATATCCACATTACTGCGATTCTGCTCCTCTAAGGGCATAAAATCGCCCCGTTCCAAAATCAAGATTTTCTTCCCCGTAGCAGCCAACTTATAGGCGAGAGTTCCTCCACCCGCACCTGTACCAACAATAATCAGATCGTAGGATTGGTCATCAATAATCATAAAACCTCATGTTCGTTTTGGAACTGACAGGAATCGCATCAGAATCGACGGCAAAGTTTATTTAAGAGAAGAGGATTTCCCGATCGGGAAAACTTGGGTTTTTAGGACTACTGCCAGATGTAAATTAAAATGAACAAAATAATCCAAATCACATCGACAAAGTGCCAGAACAGTGAAGTAGCAGCCACACCAAATTCGCCTTTATCGTAGTTGCCTGGAATGAACGATCGCCCCAACATAATTGTCTGTAACAGCACTCCCGTCATTACGTGCAAACCGTGAAATCCGGTGAGCAAATAAAAAGTGCCGCCAAACACACCATCAGTAAAACCAAAGGGGAGATTGCGCCATTCCACCGCCTGACCATATAAAAAGTAACTTCCCATCGCCATTGTCAGCAGCCAGAATGCCCGGAAACCCCAGAGATTTTTGACATGAAGAAAGCGTTCAGCAATGTAAATGACAAAACTGCTAGAAACCAGCACTACTGTATTAATAGCTGGTTCGTGGGTTTCAAGACCAGTAAAACCCTTTGGCAGCCAATCTAAAGCGGTGGTTTTGTAAACAATATAGCCAGCAAAAAAGCTGAGGAAAATCACACTTTCCGACAACAGAAACACAATGAAGCCAAACATACTATTACCCGCTTCATCATGAGTATGTTCTACTGTCCCATGCAGCCCAGAGATATGGGTTGATTCAACATGAGAGTTGAGTGAAGGGTCGATTTTAGTTGGATTCATGACTCACCTCCAGCGCATCAGGGTTAGCAACTAGCGGTTCTGATTTACCGTAGCCGTAGGGTTCAGAAATTACGATCGGCAATTCTTCAAAGTTTTCCACTGTAGGGGGAGAAGAGACTAACCATTCTAGACCGATCGCTCGCCAAGGATTCTGCGGTGCTTTTTCGCCCTGTACCCAAGAGCCAATCATATTCAGAATAAATGGCAAAGTAGACATCCCCAACAAAAACGCGCCTAAGCTGGCAACCACATTCCAGAAAGCAAACTCAGGATCGTAGGAGGCGACGCGACGGGGCATTCCCTGCAATCCTAGAGGGTGCATGGGAAAGAAATTGAGATTAGTACCCAGAAAAGTTAGGGCAAAGTGCAACTTACCCAAACCTTCAGAATACATTCGCCCGGTCATTTTGGGAAACCAGTGGTACAACGCCGCATACATTCCCATCACCACCGCACCATAAATGACGTAGTGGAAGTGTCCGACGACAAAGTAGGTGTTGTTGACATGAATATCGATCGGCACAGATGCCAACATAATCCCGGTGATCCCCGCAAACACAAACATCACCAAACCACCCAAAGCAAACAGCATGGGAGTATTCAACCGTAACTTACCGCCCCAAACCGTTGCCACCCAAGCAAAAACCTTAATTCCAGTCGGAACGGAAATCAACATCGTAGTTGCCATAAATACCATCCGCATCCAACCGGGTGTACCGCTGGCAAACATATGGTGAACCCAGACAATACCACTCAACCCCGTGATAATTAGTGATGAGATGGCAACTACTTTGTAGCCAAACAGTGGCTTACGAGCATAGACGGGGAAAATCTCGGAGAAAATGCCAAAAATCGGCAAAATAATCACATAAACTGCTGGGTGAGAATAAAACCAGAAGAAGTGCTGGAACAGAATCGGATCGCCGCCCTTGGCTGGGTCAAAAAAGCTAGTACCAACGGTAAGATCGAGCAATAACATTACTGCCCCTGCTGTTAACGCAGGTAAGCCAAACAGTTGAATGATTTGGGCTGCCAACACTGTCCACACAAACACAGGCATCCGAAACCAGGTCATTCCGGGCGATCGCATTCGCACAATCGTAGTCACAAAGTTAACTGCCCCCATGATCGAAGACACGCCAGAGATTGCCACTGCCAGCAACCACAACATCTGTCCGTTAATCAAGTTGCCCGTAGGATTTTGCAAACTCACGGGAGGATAAGCCCACCAACCGGACTGAGAAGGGCCTCCCGGTACGAAGAAACTCGCCATCAGAATCACCCCAAATACTGGCACCATCCAAAATGCGGCTGCATTCAAACGAGGAAATGCCATATCTTTTGCCCCAATCATCAAAGGCACGAGATAGTTGGATAGTCCGACTAGGGAAGGGAATGTCCAGAGAAACAGCATGACTGTGCCGTGCATGGTGAACATGGCATTGTAAACGGCGCGATCGAGCAAATCAGCTTCCGGGGTAATCAGTTCGCCGCGAATAATCATGGCGAAAATGCCGCCAATCAAAAAGAAAAAGAACGATGTCACCAAATACTGAATGCCAATCACCTTATGATCGGTGCTGAAACTGAAAAATCGCTTCCAGTTATCAGGCGCACCAGGAAGTGGTTGTTCAATCTGAGTAATTGTTTCAACCGAAAGATTTGTCATGGTTTACAAGCTTTGACCGCTAGGGGGATTTGTGGAACGATTGGCAGGAGCATTAACCATCGGGGGAGGCGCAGGTTCAACCGTTTTCCAGCCTGTGCTGATGGGATTATGGGCTCGGTTATATTCATCAAAAGCCCGGTTATAGGCTACGATAGGCGGACTTGCGGCTGCGTCGATCAGCCACTGTTGATAAGCTTGCTCAGACTCTACTACTACATCGGTTTGCATGGCGGCAAAATAAGTGCCGCTGTACTGAGAATCGCGCAACCGATACCGTCCTTCCCGAATTGGTGTAAATTCAAAATCAATGACTCGACCGGGGATGATGTCTTGTTTGACGCGAAAGGCTGGTACATAAAAGCCGTGCAGCACATCTTCCGATCGCAATACCAGTTTCACCCGCTGGTTGCTGGGTAAATGCAATTCCGTACTGGTAATGTTTTGCTCAGGATAGTAAAATTCCCACACCCATTGACGGGCACGGACTTCAATCGGATGGGTTTTCATTTCTGGAGTATCTAAGGTTGCCGCTTCTGCGGTTGCCATACCCATAGTTTTTACATGGACATGATCCATCGGCCCCAAGATTGACATCTGATCGTAGATGTGGTAACTGTAGCCAGCAATCCAGACCACCAGCACAAAGGGAATCGCCGTCCAAACGATTTCCAGCGTCAGATTCCCTTCAATATGAGGGCCATCGCTGGTGTCGTATTTACCCGCTTGTTGAAACAGCACTGAGTAAGTCAGCGTCCCCACAACTCCCAGAAAAATAAAGGTTCCCAGCGTTACCAGAAAGCTGAATAATCGATCGATCGACTCAGCTTCTACAGAGGCTTGCGGGGGCAACCAGGTATAGGCTTGTTGTCCCATCCACAGGCTGACGAGGGCAAGGGCGATCGCAATTGTTCCTAAAATTAAAATTGTGCGAATTTTCATGCTTTCCATCATTTCAACAGCAAATTTGGATTCTCGCCCAGCCGCAGCAAGCGATCGGCACTGATATGCACGCCAAACTCTGCTGCCAGTTGTGCTCCCAGCGTTCCGTGAACAAACATCAAGGCGAAAATACCCAATCCTGCTAGTAAATAACTCCACTGCACCTGTTGTGCGCGATCTTTACGCCAGAGAAATCGCTGAAACCCGCGCCAAACTGCCATTGCCACGATCAGCATTAGCAACACAACACCCCCAACTCCATGCCAAAGCATGGTTTCCATTGCCTGTAAGCCCCAGGCGCTTTTTACATCTGTTGGAGGTTCTGCCAACATTACTTCGTAGAAACCCGCTGCTACGGTGAAAAAGGTAATCACGGCAGCGGCTAGAATGTTGTACCAACCCACGTCGAAGAAATTCGATCGGGTAGCGGGAATAGCCAGAAATTTGAAGATGGGTTTTTCCAGGGGGAAGAGTGTCCCGACGATATCAAAGGCGATCGCTACAATGAACAATCCCAGCGTTAAATGCACTAAATTGGGATGAATCGGTAGAGAATAGGGCAAGCCGTTCGCACCTAATTGTCCTTTCAGTTGCTCGATTAAATCAGGACTCATTGCAATATCCCCTCCCGTGTTGCTTCTACCACTGGAACTGTATGCAGCCCATAAACCCAAACCAGTACATCCCCCAGATACACTTGGAAAAATACCAGTCCGGTTAAGAGTAAGCCGACTCCTAAAAATGGGAGGGGCAAAGTTTTGGGATCGCGCGATCGCAACACATAGCGCCATGCCGTAACTGCGGCAATAATGCCCGATAATGACCATCCCAGTAATGTATGGAGATTCAAAGTTGACTCGGCCGCTGAGTATGGTTCGGCTAATCCCGCTTCAATTTGCCCAAAGATAATAGCAATGAAAATAGAAATTGTCGCAAAAAACAAATTCCACCAACTCACTTCATACAGTCGAGCATTGCGGGTAAAATAGCCAATTCCATCGCATAAAACGGCAAATAAAACCATTGCAATCACAAAATGCACCACAATGGGATGAATCGTATCGGGATAAGGCAAATTATGATCGTTGAGCGGGGGAAGATACTCCAGCATGATATTTCCACTAAGGAACTAACCCTCAAAATGAATCCAGAATAAATTACACTAAAGCAATAAAAAGGAGTCAGCTTGTAAGCTTGATAGCAGTTCTATAAAAGTTACGACGATCAGAATCGTCAGCATTAAAATCACAAAAAACTGCTCTGTTTCTATGTCTTCTAATTTCACTACAATCCTCCTGTCTTGATGTTTATAGTGAATTAATCACCCTCAAACTTTAATTTATTCATGTTGAGATAACCTGATTGAGAGATTGTAGGCTAACCAAATCAAAAAGCTCCCCTTTTTTTCATAATTCGGAAAACACTTTCTTGTCCTATTGGATATTAAGGTGGAAAACATCCCAGATATAGGCTTGATTACAAATTGCTGAACCTGCTTAATGCGAAAATAACTGCAAATCTATTACCTTATCTGTAAATTATGGAACAAATTATCGTTAATTCTTGATGTTATTAGGAATTTTTAAGATTTAAATCTTCAGATATAAGTTTTACGATTTGTCTTACAAGAGTTTGACGAGTTGTCTATTGACAAATCCCGAAATATTGTGTGTATCTGCTAATAAACAACTAACTAAATATTCAGATTCCATGCCTAAGTTTTTACCCTGAAATTGGGTGTGGTCAAACTTTTATTGGTTAAGGATAACACTTCAGAAGCTCCAGATGCAGAGAAATGTTATCCAAATCACCAAAGGATTTTGACCACAAACCCTAGAATTAATTGCACCCCCAATATTGCTCGGTTAAGAGTAGGGGCGAAGCATTTGGGCGAGGATTGATCGCTTCAAACCCTAGATTCTCTGTCCAAATGCTTCGCCCCTCCAAGACCAAAAATGCTTAACCGAGCAGTATTAATTGCCTCCCTACTTTACTTTTTTCGCGGTGATGTAGATTCTATGGGATAAAATTCCCTAGTATCTGGTGAATATTCCCAAGCAAGTCCCTCTGGATCTCTTCTGCGACTCCATTCGGTAAAACTGGGATCGTCTCTTCTTTTCATCACCGTACTTGAATGTACGCGCAACCGTCTAGCTAATTCCGATTGAATCAAAGATTGAAAAATCGGATGTTTTTTGGGAATCGCCTCCTTTGTGTGGTCTGATTCTGGAATATAATCTTCTTCTTCGATGTCTTCATCTAGAAATTCAAGAGTTTCATCTGTAGTTTCCGGTTCAGGAATTGCCTTGAGAAACAACTCTTTTCCTTGACTTAGGTATGGTGTTTTTTCACTAATATCATCTGAATCACTCGCGTCAAATATTTTGCCTAGAGTGTTGGCAGTAATAAAGTAATACACCGCACCTTTGTCTTCAAAAATTTGTTTTTGGGCAGCAAATTCCTCAGCCTTAGCATCTAAGAACATTTTGGCTGATTTTCCCGAAATATTGGCCTTCATTGCCAAGTCTAGTGCAGTTACACATCCTTGGTTTTCTAAGATTAACTGATGAAACACAGGGTTGAGTTGTTGGCTCAACTTTTGCAATTGATAGCGTTGCCAAAAACTCCAAGCACTACTGAGCAAAACAAAGATCAGTAGAAAGGGCCAAGCCTTAAATAGGATGATGATTGCGAACGCTATGGGGATAATTAGAACCAGAACGCCTGTTGCGTTGTTGTCGATGTCTCTTTCAGCCATGTCCTTTTTGCCAATTTATTTTGCCAATTCAACTTCATGGCAATTGCATAAACTTCTGGCAAAAGTCCATGAAAAGGGTCTGGGCTCAAGGATCAAGGGTCGGATTATTCCTTTTTCTTTTAACCTTTAACCTTTTCCCTGATTCAACTAAAAGAGTTTTGCCAGATGTCTATTATCAATATTGGCAAAGATTGGTATCTTTAATTTGCCTTGTGGCAAATTGTTTTTAGCAATTTTTAATTTTTTTGCCGATCGATCCCCATTGCTAGTGCAAGAAGGCAGAAGGCAGAGGGCAGAAGGCAGAAGGCTTTTATGTTTAGCTTTTTAGCTATTTTTAACTGCTCAATCATTTCTGCCACACTGTACTAACTATTTGGTGACACTAATATCATAAAAATTCCTAAATTTTAAAATATTTTATAAAAATTAACAAAAAGAAAAAATTATTTAACTTTTTTTAACTTTCTCCTGCTTCTGCCTTTTCTAGCTGGCTAAACAAAGCTGCAAGCACTGTGTTAGAAAACAAAAATCCTTCGGGATCAGTTAATTTTAATCTGCCAGTTACGGGCAATTTGTCAGTAGGGGAAAGGGCAATATTTGCGCTGTTGTTTGCAGATATCTCTACCCAACCTGTTTGATAATAAGGTTGTAGGCAATGCCAAATTTTTTCTAAGGTTTTTCTGCCAAATTTTTCTGCTAAAACTGCTATTTTTAAACCTTCAGCTAACCGCAAGCCTAACATCAATGTCTCTAATAAAATATCATGTTCGTCAATTTGGGGAGCATCTAAAATGCCGTCTGAAGCAATTAAATGTTGTACCCAAGCGTAGTATTCTTTGCGTTTTTTGGGTCGAGTAAAACGCTGACGGTTGAGGTAACTAGCAGCACCCATGCCAAAAGCATAATAGGGGCGATTTTCCCAATAAACTCGATTATGGCGGCATTGATGTCCGGGTTGGGCGTAGTTAGAAATTTCGTAATGTTCGTAACCGGAAAGGGTTAAGATTTGTTGGGTAAGGCGGTACATTTGGGCTGTGGTTTCATCGGTTGGTAAGGGTTGAGAGCCTGGTTGATAATAGCGCCCAAAAGCTGTACCATCTTCAATGATTAAATCATAAACAGAAATGTGAGTTGGATTGAGTTCCACAGCCTTTCTTAAACTTTCTTCCCATTGTTCGATCGTTTGTTTCGGCAATCCAGAAATTAAATCAATGCTAAATTCAGGAATATCAACTTGACGAATTAAATCGATCGCGGCTAGGATATCGGCGGTAGTATGCGATCGACCACAGACTTGTAACAACTCATCTTGAAAAGCTTGCACCCCTAAACTAAACCGGGTAATTCCCGCATTTTTATATCCCTGAAGTTGCGGTAAATCAAAAGTTGCCGGATCGATTTCCAAAGAAATTTCCGCATCACTGGTAATACCATATTTGTTAGCTAAATTTTCTAAAATTCTGGCGATTTGTTGGGCTGATAAGAGTGAAGGAGTTCCCCCACCAAAGAACACAGTTTTTAAAGGTTTTCCTGGCGCGGGAGTCGCGGCAATTTCCTGACAGAGGATATCAATATATTCGACAATTGTGCCAGAGTTTTCGCCGCGAGTGCGATCGCCTACCACCGAAATCGGAAAATCACAATAGAAACAGCGTCGCCGACAAAAAGGAATATGAACATAAGCAGAAGTCGGAATATCCAAATCTTTGTTGTAATGGTTACTTTCGATCGTTAAAATTGTAGTCATTCGATTTTAGATTGAACTTAAAGATAAATCTGAAAAATTGGACTTATGTTATTCCGGCAGTACTTTAAAGTAGCCACGAAGAAAATATTATTTCCCAAATTGCCAAAAAATCCCAAATTATGAACAAACCTTAATTAATTCGTAAATATGTAAATTAAATCAAATAGCTTGCTAAAAATAAGGCTGAACTGTTGTAGGTGTACGGTTTTCCTACCAGGCATCTACGAAAGAACCAAAAACAAACCAAGGAGTATAATGGAACGATAGAAATCTCAATTGCTGAGATTTTTTTAATGGTTTCTTCATTCTTCCCGGATGAAAACTATAACACCATCAGCAGCAAAAAAATGCTTGACGCAATCATTATTATTTTATTTATCCTCGCAGCAGCTGGTATTGGGTTCGATAGCATTGACCTCTTGCCCAACACTATGCTCAAACCAGTAACGAACATCGAAGGTTTACGATTTGTACTTGCCGGATTTGGTGCCATTATCGGCGCTGCCATTGGCTTGAGTGTCCAGACTACCTATCGTCGTTTGGAAAGAAAATTTCGAGAAATGCCTGTGGACGTGCTTTTGACACGCGCCATTGGCTTAGTGTTGGGGTTGCTAGTAGCCAACTTGATGCTAGCACCAATTTTTCTGCTACCCATTCCCACAGACTTTGGTTTTATTAAGCCAGTAGTTGCAGTTTTGGGTAGTGTGATGTTTGCTTTTACTGGCATTAGTTTAGCAGACACTCACGGACGCAACTTCCTACGACTAATTAATCCCCATACAGCAGAAACTTTGCTGGTAGCGGAAGGTACACTGAAACCTGCGGCAACAAAGGTTTTAGATACTAGTTGCATTATCGATGGTCGGATTGAAGAATTACTTGCTACTGGTTTTGTGGAAGGGCAAATTTTAGTGCCACAATTTGTCCTGCGAGAATTACAACAAGTTGCGGATGCTTCTAACGACCAAAAAAGAGTGCGAGGTCGGCGCGGTTTGGAAATTCTGAACCGAATGAAGGAAGATTATCAAGAAAGAATTGTAATTCATTCTGCTGACTATGAAGATATTCCGACGGTAGATGCTAAATTAGTGCGTTTAGCACAGGAAATTAATGGCACTTTACTAACTAATGATTACAACTTAAGTAAAGTTGCTACTCTGCAAAAAGTACCTGTGTTAAATATCAACGATTTAGCCCACGCCATTCGTCCTAGTTACTTACCTGGTGACAGTCTAGATTTGAAAATTCTGAAAGAAGGCAAGGAACCAAGTCAAGGTATCGGTTACTTGGATGATGGGACATTGGTTGTGGTTGAAGAGGGTAGTAAATACGTGGGTAGTGAATTGCGAGTGATAGTAACTTCTGCTTTGCAAACTACTGCTGGAAGGATGATTTTTGCCCGTCCCCAAGCAGTTGAAGGTTTGAAGGTTTGATGTTGGCAATCAAAACTAAATACTGTTTCTCTCGCTTCCCTGTTCTGAAGTGCTATTCTACTTCAGAATAGGGTTAATTTTATTGGGCAATCTAATATGTAAAAAAGATAATCACTGATTGTAATATGTGTTGTTTATGAAGGCAGAATATAGAATTATAAGCAAGTGAATTTGGGGATCACTTTTATGGTTAAACCTTAACTTTATACTTTCTAAGTATGGTAGGTAAATTTTATATCTTTTTTTGGAATAATTAGAAAAAAACTGCCAATTTTGGGAAAATTATCCTAATTGTATTCTTAATATCAATTTTTCTTCACAGCTTGCAGTATAATTAACACCTATGTTCAATGATTTACAGAATCATTTTTTTAGGAAAAGTGAAAATTTTAAGAATAGCACAACTAAATTGCCAAAAAAAGGAGATAAAAAAATGTCTTGGTGGTTAGAAATTGTTACCAAGAACCCAAGCTGCATCTATTATTTTGGGCCTTTTGATAGTTTAAGGGAAGCCGAATTAGAGAAAGACGGTTACATAGAAGATTTAAGTCAGGAACAAGCAGAAGTAATAGGAGCTAGGATTAAATTACATAATCCTTTACAATTAACGATCGACTTAGATGAGCCAGATAGGGAACGGGAAATCAAGGTTCCGGCTTAGTTTGAGGGTAGGGATAATCTGAATAGAAGGCTAGCTGAGAGTTTTGTTTTTTAGCAGTGAACTCAGCTAGAAAAATCTATTTATTTATATTTATAAAAATATTTTAGTTAACTTAAACAAGATAACATAAAATAAATTTTATTTATTTTTGATTCATGCACGTACTTTCAATCCCTACTTGGATCATTCACTTTTCCAGCGTTATCGAGTGGATCGCAGCGATTTGGCTAATTTGGACTTATGGTGAAGTCACGAAGAACCGAGCGTGGTATGCTTTGTCTATTGGGATGTTGCCAGCTTTAGTGAGTGCGATGTGTGCTTGCACTTGGCACTACTTTGATAATCCAAAGTCTCTAGAATGGTTGGTAACTCTGCAAGCTTCGACAACGGTACTGGGAAATTTTACTTTGTTGATAGCTGGTTGGTTGATTTGGAGATCGGCTAAATCTGCTATGGTAAAAACACCTGCAAGTCAGGAACACACGCAATCTTCTACTAAATTAGGACTATGATTTCTAAAGACACCCTGTTTATTGTGTCACTATTTCCCTATTTGGGTTTCTTGTGGTTTATTACTCGTTCCAAACAAATGCCACGTTTAGGTTTAATAGGGTTTTATATGACCTTGGTGTTTGTCGGTGTCACCATTCCAGCAGGAATTTACGCAAAAATAGTTTATCGAGAAGCTTTAGCAAATGTTGATTGGTTGCATGGAGGTGCTGAATTTTTTTTAACACTGGCTAATATTTTGGTAGTGTTAGGCTTTAGACAAGCCATAATGGAACTGAAGCGATCGCCTCAAGAGAAAACTTAACAAACAAGATACTATTCAGACAGAAAAACCTGCTAAATAGAAAAAATTAAGCCTGCGGGTGCCTTGCCAATTATGATATGTTGCCTTAACCCCAATTGTAAACAACCGTTGAATCCTCCAGGTCGAAAGGTCTGCCAAAACTGCGGTAGCAAATTAGAACCACTGCTGAGAAACCGCTATCGAGTAATTAAACCTATTGGACAGGGAGGGTTTGGGAGAACCTATCTCGCAGCCGATCAAGATATGTTAAATGCTAGCTGCGTGATCAAGCAGTTTTCTGTACAATCCCAAGGAACGAAATCTCAAGAAAAAGCGATCGAACTGTTTAACAAAGAAGCATATAGACTGCATGAACTAGGAGTACATCCCCAAATTCCCACCCTGTTAGCTTATTTTGAAGAAGATAAACGTTTGTATTTAGTACAGCAGTTTATTGAAGGGCAAAATTTATACCAAGAATTAATCCAAGAGGGAGTATTTAGTGAAAATAAAGTTCGGGAAGTTTTAAGAGATATTCTACCTGTATTAAAGTTCATTCATGCCCGACAAGTAATTCACCGTGATATTACACCAACTAACATTATTCGCCGCCAAAGTGATGGGAAATTGGTGTTGATAGATTTTGGCATTGCTAAACAAATTACAGAAAGTACAGCCTCTCAACCAGGAACTAAAATTGGTACAGAAGGTTATGCACCATTAGAACAATTGCGGAACGGACAAGTCTTTCCCGCTAGTGATATTTATAGTTTGGGTGCAACCTGTATTTATTTAATGACCCAAGTTAAGCCGGATAGCCTTTATAATCCCTTAAATGGTCAATGGATTTGGCGCGATTTTTTACGTAAAAAAGGAGCAGATGTTAGCGATAACTTAGCCCAAATTTTAGATAAAATGCTCAAAGATTGGGTGAATGAACGTTATCAATCAGCAGATATAGTATTGCACGATTTAAATGTTGTTGGTTGGGAACCCTCCATTCCGAAAAATCTCACACCTGCTAAACCATCTACCATTACTCCCCCTCCTGCTATTTCCCGACAGCCTGCACCTAATCCTGGTGTTTCAGGACGTTTAAATATTGCTAAAACACCAGTTTCTCCGGGAAGAAATACACGCCGTCCGATAACACCTCCGCCTGTTTCTCTGCAACCAAATTCCAATTCGGCAAAGCGAATTTGGCGATGTGTGAATACCTTAAGTGGACATACTTCTTGGGTAATGGCAGTGGCTATTAGTCCCAATAAACAGGTGATTGCTAGCGGTGGTTTAGATGACCAAATTAAAGTTTGGAGTTCCCAAACTGGGGAACTTTTACATAGTTTGTCTGGACATACAAAGGCAGTTAATTCTTTAACTATTAGTCCTGATAGCTTAATTCTTGCTAGTGCTAGCGATGATGAAAAAATTAAACTTTGGAATTTACACACCGCGACTTTAATTCAAACTTTAACCGAACATTCTAGAGATGTGAATGCGGTGGCAATTAGTCCAGATGGACAAATTTTAGTTAGTGGTGGTGATGACCGAACTATCAAATTATGGCGGCTAAAAAATGGTTTGCCAATCCGCACTTTGTTTGCTTCTGCGGGAATGATTAAGGCGATCGCGATCGATCGGAAAGGGGTATTAATTGCCACTGGCGGTTTAGATAACCAAATCAGGCTTTGGAAGTTAGCTACAGGAGAATTAGTTAACACTCTTTATGGACATTTTAATTCAGTTTATTCTGTAGCATTTAGTCCTGATGGGCAAATGCTTGCTAGTGCAAGTAAGGACAAAACAATTAAATTGTGGAATTTACAAAACGGAGAAGTAATTCGGACTTTTTCGGGACATAATGGATATGTAAATGCTGTAGAAATTAGCCCTGATGGTCAAACTGTAATTAGCGCCAGTAGTGATAAAACTATTAAAATATGGCGCTTAGAAACTGGAGAATTACTGTTTACTTTAAATGAGCATACTAGTGCGGTGAATGGTTTAGCAATGAGTGTTGATGGTCAATTACTTGTTAGCGCAAGTTCCGATAAAACCATCAAGATTTGGCAGGGATTTGGTTGATTTTAAAATTCAATTGGTGGGTAAATCCGAGCATTAAATTTAGCATCTTGAAGGCGAGAAACAGCGTTTTCATAATCTTGTACCCAGAATTCTTTGCCAAAGCGCACAACTTGACGGAGATGTTTGCCTTGTACGATCGCAAATACAGGAATTTTAGACTCTTCGTTACTGGAGTATTCCTGTAAAATTGCTTCGAGATTTTTGAGTAATTGCTGTTCTTCTATTTGCTGTAAAGTAAGTTCCAAAAGTACCATAACTTCTGGTTTATCAATTTCTGTTGTGGCAGTTTCTTCTAAAGTCGCCAGTACATCAGCTGGAACTAATTGTGCTTCATTAACAATTAACTGAAGTTGCTCTTCTTTTGCGTCTACTTTACCTTTTAAAATCAATGGTGTATCTGTTACCAAAGCCGCACTAACGTTGTCATAAGTTTTCGGAAAAACAACTGCTTCATATTTGCCAGTTAAATCTTCTATTTGCAGAATTGCCATTGGATCGCCTTTTTTAGTGACTACTTTTTTTATTTCGGTAATCATGACAATTACATGAACATTTCCTTTAGGCTTTTCTGTGAATTGATTAAGTGTGATGGGAGTGGGATCTAAACCTAATTTAGGCGCTAATTTTTCTATGGCTTTTAAGGGATGAGCAGAAACATAAAAGCCTAACAATTCTTTTTCAAATTGTAACTTTTCTTTGGGGGCAAAATCATTTATTTGGGGCGCTTTTGGGGCGGGACTTCTCACACTTCCTAAGTCAAATAAAGTTGGTTGATCGGAAACGCCTTTACTTTTTTGTGCCCAACTGATGACGAAAGGTAAATGTTCAATGAGTTGTTGACGATTGGTATTCAAACAATCTAATGCGCCACATTTAATTAAAGCTTCTAAGGCGCGACTGTTGACGCTGTGGAGGTTAACGCGATCGCACAAATCCGCCAAATCCTGAAATTTTCCTCCTGCTTTCCTTACCTCTAAAATATTTTTAATCGCATTTTCACCCACATTTTTTATTGCCGACAAACCAAACAAAATTTTCCCATCAGAAGGTGTAAAATTAATATCGGAACGGTTAATATCTGGCCCTTCTACTTTTATCTTTAATTCCTGACAGTTAGCAATGTATTTTTGGACTTTATCTTGATCGCCACTGTTAGCTGTTAGCAATGCAGCCATGTATTCGACTGTGAAATTTGCTTTTAAATAAGCGGTTTGGTAAGTAACGTAAGCGTAGGCGGTTGAATGGGATTTGTTGAAGCAATACTCCGCGAACAAAACCATTTGATCGAATAGTTTTTCAGCTATTTTTTGCCTAACTCCGTTCTTAGTTGCACCATCAATAAAAAGTTCCCTTTGCTTCTGCATTTCGTCAGCTTTCTTCTTACCCATGCAGTTATGAGCAATAAAATCATTAGCAATAAAGTTATGTGTTTCTGGAATAGTTAGATCGAAAACTTCTTCTTTTCCCACATATTTAATAGAAACAATTTCATCCCAGAATACTTCCGAATTTGCGATCGCCATTAATTCAGGATGCTGGCTTCTAGTCGAAAGATGTCCATCACCAATTAAATAAGCAGTCAATTTAATTTGTGCATCCGAAACTTCACTGCTATGAGTAATAGGTAATGTTTTAGCTAAACCAATGCGATCGCCAACTTTAAACGCTTTTAAAGGCTTCCATCCTAACAGGGTATAGAATAAATGATCGTCTGTTGCTTTAATCGTGCGATTAGTTTTAGTAGTAATTTCCCAAACATCTCGCACCCCATTTGGATGAATTTCTGTAATTGGTTGTTGAACAATCTTTTGCGTTTCTAAATCCAAGGAAAATACTTTTCTTCCTAACCAATACTCTGGCTTTTTGGCAATTTCACTTAATGTAACCAACCGACCTGTAGCTGAATCAATTACCTCTGTTGAACCACTCAAACAACGACGCAATATATCAGCTTGGCCTAAAGTGTAATTAGCCAAATCTTGAGCAATTTTCATAATTTGCTCTTGATAAACTAGGATGCCATAGGTTTCATTTAGAATCGGTTCTAAGTTATTATCTTCGTATTGAATTTCTTCTCTGCCGTGTTTGCGATCGATAAATTTCGGAATCAACCCCGCATCTAAAGGCCCCGGTCGATACAACGCTAAAATTGAAGAAATATCTTCTATACTTGACGGTTTTAACTTTTTCACCACATCAAGCATTCCCGAAGATTCTAATTGAAAAACCCCTTCCAAATGTCCTTTTTCTAGAACCTTATAAGTTTTTTCCACCTCTTGCGGTCGTTTTTTTAATTCACCTTTGCCTAAGATTTTAAAAGCCTTTCTTTCATCAGCAGTAATATCATCTGGATCGACATGAAATCCGCGATTTTTCTCAATTAAATCTAAAGTATTTTGAATAATTGTCAGGTTTTTCAACCCCAAAAAGTCCATCTTTAACAAACCCAGAGATTCCAAATCTTCCATGAAATACTGAGTAATTACTGAACCATCATTATTCTTTTGTAAAGGTACAACTTCATCCAAAGGTTGAGCCGAAATTACCACACCCGCAGCGTGAACACCAAAGGTTTTGTTAGTACCTTCAATCCGCATTGCCATATCAATCCAACGCCGGACATTTTCATCATTATCATATTTTTCTTTAAACTCTTGGGCAGGAGTATTATCAGAAATCATCACCTTTAACTTAGTTGGTTTTCCCCGCACAACCGGAATTAATTTCGCCATTTCATCCGCTTCTTTGTAGGGAATATCCAACACTCTAGCGACATCTTTTAACACTGCTTTAGATGTTAAACGGTTAAAAGTAATAATTTGCGCTACCCTTTCTTTACCGTATTTTTCGGTAACATATTCAATAACTTCTTGCCTTCTTTCAATGCAAAAATCCGTATCAATATCTGGCATTGATTTCCGTTCTGGATTTAAGAAACGTTCAAATAAAAGCCCGTGATGTACCGGATCGATATTAGTAATTTTTAAAGCATAAGCAACCAAAGAACCCGCCGCCGAACCTCTTCCTGGCCCAACTGGAATGCCTTTATCTCTGGCAAATCTGATGTAATCTCCCACTACTAAAAAGTAAGTGGAAAAACCCATTTGTTCGATCATTTTTAATTCATATTCCAGCCGTTCTTTATATGTTGGTTCAATGTCGTTATAAGTACGGCTATTGCATCTTTCTTGCAATCCTTCTCTAGCAAGTTTTTCTAAATAAGTGCTAGGTGTATGATCGGAAGGAACAGGATAATCAGGTAATCTTGGCTCGTTAAAGATTTCGTATTTTTTAACTTTATTTGCTACTTCTAAAGTGTTCTCTATTGCCTGTTTAATAACTTCATCCTGCAAATGATCGCGGAATAATTGCGCCATTTCGTCAGGGGATTTTAAATATTCTGTCCCGCTATAGCGCATTCTTTGTTCTTCTATTAATTTTTGACCTGTATTAATACATAATAAAGCGTCGTGCGCTTCCACATCTGAACAACCTGTAAAATGAGAATCATTAGTGGCGACAACTTTGATGCCTAATTCTTGGGCAATTTTAACGATTTCAACATTAACAATTCTATCTTCTAAATAACCATGATCTTGAATTTCTAAATAATAATCATCTTTAAATACGTCTTGATACCATTTAGCGCATTCTCTGGCTTCTTTTAATTTGTTTTGTAAAATCAGTTGCGGAACTTGACCTGCACGACAACCGCTAGTAACAATTAAACCTTCGTGATATTTTTCTAATAACTCTCTGTTGATACAAGGACGGGAAAAAATTCCTTTACCTTGAACGCCTTGCAGGTGAGAAATAGTGGTTAATTTAACTAGGTTTTTGTAACCTTGGGTGTCTTTTGCTAAGACAATTTGGTGATATTTCTTGCGGCGTTTTTCTTGTTTTTCAAGTTCGCCTTCTACCACGTACATTTCGTTACCGACGATCGGCTTTACGTTCTTATTGCGGCAAACTTTAATTAATTCGATCGCACCATACATCACACCATGATCGGTAAGTGCGATCGCAGGCATACCCAATTCTATAACGCGATCGATCAGTTCAGGAATTTGGCTTGCGCCATCAAGTAAACTGTAATCGCTGTGCGTGTGTAAACCAACAAAAGACATAGTTTTTGGTAATTGGTAGTTGGTAGTTGGTAGTTGGTAATTGATGAGGAATTAGGAATTGGGAATTTCCCAGTCCCCAGTCCCCAATCCCCAGTCCCCAGTTAATCCAACTGCGGCTTTTTCTCATTCCAAGTAGTTGCTTGTTCGTAAGCATAAGCCACTTGCAACAGTAATTCCTCTTGCAATACTCTGCCGATCAATTGCATACCAATTGGTAAACCTTGTTCATCAAAACCGCAAGGAATACTCAACCCAGGTAAACCTGCCAAATTTACTGGAATTGTCATCAAATCAGTCAAATACATACTCAAAGGATCGGCAGTTTTATCACCTACTTTAAATGCTGTTGTTGGCGCAGTAGGAGAAACTAAAATATCCACCTTTTCAAAAGCACTATCGAAGTCTTTTTTAATCAAAGTGCGGACTTTTTGTGCCTTCAAATAATAGGCATCATAGTAACCTGCTGATAAAGCATAAGTTCCTAACATAATCCTCCGCTTTACTTCCAGCCCAAATCCAGCAGCGCGAGTCTTAGTATACATAGATAAAAGATTATTCGCCTCTTCATCGCGTATACCATATTTCACTCCATCATAGCGGGCTAAATTTGCCGAAGCTTCCGAAGGAGCAATAATGTAATATGCTGGTAAACCATATTGGAAACGGGGACAAGAAATTACATGAATTTCTGCACCTAATTCTTGCAAAACTTCGATCGCTTTAGTTACAGCTTTCTCCACAGTTGGATCTAAACCTTGACCAAAAGTTTCCGAAATCACGCCAACTCGGAGAACTCCCCTAGTTTTGAAATTCGGTTTCAAAGACTTAGCATAATTGGGGATTTTCACATTTAAACTAGTGGAATCTTTGGGATCGTAACCTGCGATCGCACCGAGTAAAATAGCTGCATCTTCTACCGATCGACCAAAAGGCCCAATTTGATCCAAAGAAGAACCATAAGCCACCAAACCGTAGCGAGAAACCAAACCATAAGTCGGCTTCATCCCCACAATACCGCAGAAAGACGCAGGCAACCGAATCGATCCCCCCGTATCCGAACCCAAAGACACCACAGCCTCATCAGCCGCCACAGCCGCCGCCGAACCCCCCGAAGAACCACCGGGAACCCTTTCCAAATCCCAAGGGTTAGCTGTAACCTGATAAGCCGAAGTTTCCGTAGAACTACCCATTGCGAACTCATCCATGTTCGCCTTACCCACCATTACCGCCCCAGCTTCCGCCAACTTTTGAGTTACGGTTGACTCGTAGGGAGGGATAAAACCTTGCAAAATTTTTGAGCCGCAAGTTGTGGGAATTCCTTTAGTACACATATTGTCCTTAATGGCAATAGGAATTCCCGCCAGCAGCCCAATTTCTTCACCAGCGGCAATTTTTGCATCTACCGCCTTAGCCTGTTCTAAAGCCTTATCTGCTGTGACGCACAAAAAACTACGCACTTTCGGTTCTACCGCCTCAATGCGTTCCAAAGCTTCCTTAGTTATTTCTACAGCCGAACGTTCTTTGCTGATGAGTTGTTGGTGCAACTCGCGGATGGATGCCATGCAGCGACCTCTTTTTATCTTATTGCCCAGATCTATAAGTATAGGTTTCTTCATCCATTGAAAATTACCTCGATCGTCACGGAGGCAATTCTCAAAAGCTTAGGTTGGGCAGATGAACACGCTATTGTAACGTTTAAACATCTATTTTGCCGCAATTAAATGTAAATTTTTGTGGCAGTGTCTACCAATCTCAGCAATTTTGGGAAGATCTAGGCTAGCTAGGATGTGCAAGAAGACTATGAAATTTTCAATAAGTAACAAAAGTTTTTACTGCCAGAATTATTACCCATAACGCATTAATTTATTTAAAACAAAAATTTTTTGCTTCCTCACAAATTCCTTAAGATTTAGGCTTAAATTCAATATCAAAATACCCAATACAATACCGAATGTTTTGAATATTCGCTGGCAATATTAGGCGATCGCTTCCTCGTAAGTTCGCCTTATGTAAAAGTAAAAAACGATCCAGATACAAGCACAATCTACCTGTTCTAGCTTGAAGCCCAAATTTCGCATTTCAAAAGGCAGATATGAGATGAGATTAATTTACATAATTTGAAGCGAGTTAAAAGGAGAAAATAGCTATGTCAGATCTACTTTTACAAGCTGTTACCGAGCCAAAAGCCGCAGTTTCCGCAGAATGGTGGAAATGGGCTTATTCCTTCCCAGATACTCAAGGTAATAATCCGTTTTCTGGAATTGGAGATCCAGGGGCAGGACAAATCTTTTCTCCATTCTTTTTCTTGGCAGGAAGTACATCGAGCGATCCAGTTACACGGACAGTTGAAATACCAGTAAATCAGGGATTTAACTATGTCTTTGCTCCTTTGATCAACACAGAATGGGATGTAGATCAATTTAACCAGTTTTACGGCATTCCGGTGAAATTAATTAAAAATGAACAAGTACAGCAGTTCGCCGCAGCTTTTGCCGATACTGCACAAGATCTTTTCATTCGCCTCGGTGCGGGCAAGGCTGAAATAATCCCTGAGCCCCCAGATTATCAACAAGCTAGAGGGCCCTTTACCTATCAAGCAGCAGCAGGAAATGTCTTTGGTGTTAATGCTGGATTCCATAAAAAGGCGTTTGCTGATGGTTTTTACGTAGCATTGGATTTGTCAGCTTTACCTCCTGAGCCAACAGCCATCAACTTCGGCGGAGCTTTTGCCTTCGATAACTTGGTAGTACCAAAAAAAAATCATCCTTTGTTTCCAGCTTACCAGGATGTAAAGGCAAATTATGGAACTTTTTCGCAAAATATCACCTACAACATTTCCTTCGACCTTAATGAGATAGCTGGCACAAACAGTCAAGATGTTCTTACCGGAACCAATGGATGGGACAACATTAGCGGACTCAATGGTAAAGACTATATTGTTGGGCTAGAAGGTAATGACGTGCTTCGTGGGGGGAATGGAGCCGATACTCTGATTGGAACAAATCCCAGTGCCAGCTGTCCTGGTTACAGTGAAATCGATATCCTGTATGGTGGTAATGGCCCTGACACTTTTGTGTTAGGAGATGTCGAAAACGTTTATTACACAGGAAATGGGCTGAAGGACTACGCCCTCATCAAAGATTTACGCACCGAGGATACCATTCAACTCAAAGGAAATCCTGAGTCGTATGAGTTAAGTGAACTATACTCACTCGGAGGCAAGAGCGGCACAAGTATTTTCTTCACAGGTACAGGTACTTCTGAACTCATTGGATTTGTCGAGGGAGTAACTGGGTTGAGTTTAGCGAGTAACTTGTTTGAGTTTAACTAGTAACGATGTCAAATACTGAAATAAATGACATTAATACTACGATAAATGCCACGAAGGAGAAAAAGCTCAATAGTAGAGTAAATGCGATCGCTTTTTTCAACTAAGTTTAGAAAAGGCGATCGCTTGGTTATGCGATCGCACTACCAGGAAAAAATGCGATCGCTCTTTTTTGTGTTGATGGGAAAAGTGCGATAGGGTTATTTTTGGTTATGCGATCGCCTCCATTAATTGGGTCTTCCGGCATCATGGGGTAAAATGTAGTTAGCACTACATTTTACCCGAAAAGGACGATGGATTTTCATCTAGATACCTTATTAAACTTACCAAACGTTACAGTTTTCACTGCTTATGAAAAAGAAGGATTCTTCATTTTAAAATTAGAGTTGTTAAACG
>NZ_JADEWG010000336.1 GCF_015207735.1 [Phormidium] sp. LEGE 05292 | reverse complement strand
CTTGTCCCCTTGTCCCCCCATCTCCCCACCTGTTCTTAACTTGCGTTTGCTACAACCGAAGAAGTAGTCAATAACTCGAAAGCAGTTTTATATTGTTGATCTACTTCTGTGGCAATTTGGTTAAAAGCGGTTGGTTCCCAACTGACTATGCGATCGGGAGTAATTCCTAACTTGTTAATGTCATGATGATTAGGCGTTTCGTATTTGGCGACAGTTACCGCTAAACCGGAACCATCAGACAAATCAAACAGTGATTGTATTAAACCTTTACCAAAAGATTTTTCACCGACTATTTGAGCGCGTTGATTGTCTTGTAAAGCACCAGCGAGAATTTCACTAGCACTAGCAGTACCACGATTGACTAAAACCACTAAAGGATCTTTAGTCAGTGCTACGTTTGTTGCTTCAAAGCTACCTATTATGCCTTGACGATTAACTGTGTAAACAATGGTGCCTTGATCCAACCAGAGACGGGCGATTTCTATTCCGGCTTGCAATAATCCACCGGGATTATTCCGCAAATCCAGAATATAGGCATCTGCACCTTGTTTTTCCAAGTTAGAGATCGCATTAGCTACTTCTGTTACTGCGTTACCATTAAATTGGTTCAGGCGAATGTAGCCCACAGGGACACTTCCTGGTGAAGAACGCAATTCGGCAATTACAGGGTTAAGGGCAATGCGATCGCGCACTATTGTAACTTCTTGGGCTTCTTCCTTAGCCCTTGCCACAGTCAGAACTACTTGACTACCCATTGGGCCACGCATCTGAGCCGCAGCTTCATCTAAAGTAAACTGAGTGCTGAAAACACCATTGATTTTCAGAATTCGATCCCCTGGCTTAATTCCAGCTTTTTCGGCTGGCGATCCTGCAATCGGCGTGATTACCTGCAAAGCACCTGTTTCTTCATCCAAAGCAATCTGTATTCCCACTCCTGTCAGTTCCCCAGAAGTAGACACCTGTAAATTGCGGTATTGGCTGGGCTGAAGATGTCGCGTAAAAGGATCGTCTAAACTAGCTAACATCTTGACAATTACAGAGTAAGCTTCTTCTCGGCTTTTGATGCGTTGCTTCATGGCGTTTTGCCGCACTAACCACCAATTTTGATGATTAAACGTCTCATCCACGTAGGATTGATTGACAATCCGCCATACCTCTGCTATTAGCTTTTGGTTTTCGGTATCAGCCTTAGCAGACGGAACCCACCAACCTAATCCCAAAATAACTGAGAGAATTAGTGAAAGAACAATTCGCAAATAACGGTTTTTCATAGGCAAGAATTTTAAACAATATTTTACAAAAATCTAGCAAGAAAACCCACAGGGGGGCAAAGGGGCTCCAGGCTGTCTCTTATACACA
>NZ_JADEWG010000094.1 GCF_015207735.1 [Phormidium] sp. LEGE 05292 | reverse complement strand
AGAGACAGGAGATAATGCAAACAACGGAAAAATCATCTTTCCCCTTGTCCCCTTGTCTCCTTGTCCCCTTGTCCCCCCATCCGGTTAATTTTATTTGATGACCATGAATTAGCCCTGCCCATCTCCCCACCTCCCCTGCCTTCCCCGACGATACACTAAAAGAGTATGAAGAAATGTAAAGCAAAGGAAAACAGCCGTGCAAACCATCACTTTAGGACAAAATGGCCCCGCAGTCACACCCTTATGTGTAGGAACTTGGGCTTGGGGTGATAAACTGTTTTGGAGCTACGGTAAAGATTACGGTTCCGAACAGTTACGGGAAGCCTTTCATGCTTCCGTAGATGCTGGGGTAAACTTTTTCGATACTGCGGAAGTTTACGGCATGGGAGTTTCGGAAGAATTGCTGGGAGAATTCATCAAAGAAACTGATAAACCTGTGCAAATAGCCACAAAATTCGGCCCTTTTCCTTGGCGATTTACTGGCGCTTCAGTTTCCGACGCTTTAACAGCTAGTTTAAGACGTTTGCAGCTGGAATCCGTAGAACTGTATCAAGTTCACTGGCCTTTTACGTTTTTTCTTAGCCAACAAAGTTTGATGCAAGCTTTAGCAGAAGAATACAGAAGAGGCAGAATCAAAGCAATAGGAGTCAGCAATTATTCGGCTGAAGAAATGCGCCAAGCTTATCAATATTTAGCTGATTTTGGTGTACCTTTGGCTGTCAATCAAGTGCGCTACTCGTTACTTTCCCGCAAAGTAGAAACTAAAGGGATTATTTCCACTGCTAAGGAATTAGGCGTGACGATTTTGGCATATAGTCCTTTAGCGCAAGGTTTGTTAACTGGGAAGTATGTTCCTGAGAATAATAACCAACCAACTGGGGCGAGAAAAACTGATTCTCGTTTTAGTAAAAGTGGTTTAGAAAAGATTTCTCCTTTAATTAGTTTAATGCGGGAGATTGGGAATAAGTACGATCGCACACCCGCCCAAGTCGCCCTAAATTGGTTAATCGCCCAAGGCAACGTAATTCCCATTCCCGGTGCCAAAACTGCCGAACAAGCTAAACAAAACGCAGGCGCTTTAAATTGGCAAATGACTCAAGAAGAAGTCGCAGCATTAGAACAAGCAAGTCGCCCTTGGTTAGGATAATAATTAATGTATTCATGTAGGGAAGTAATCTATGCAAAATTCGCTTCTTCCCTACTACCAATTATTAACTACCAACTACCTAAACTATGAAACTTTTATCAGACTGGGGCTTTTCTCTAGAAGGTTTACGAACTGGCAATAAAGGTGAATATTGGTTTTTTATTCAAGCTTTGCTAATTATACTTTTTCCTTTTATACCCGTTTACCGCCCAACTTGGTTAGAAATTAACTCATCTAATTTATTGTATTTCACTTGGGGCGTAGCAGCTTTTTTAGGATTAATTGCCTTAATTTTTATAGGCAAAGGTTTAATAGATTTAGGAAAACAGTTAACGCCTTTACCTTATCCCAAAGAAGATGGGGAATTAGTGCAAACAGGTATTTATAGTTTAGTGCGTCATCCTCTGTATAGCGGGTTGTTGTTTTTAACACTTAGCTGGGCAATTTTTCAAATAAGTTTAACTCACTTATTGGGAGTTTTAATTATATTTATTGTCTTGAATGCGAAGGCAAGTAAAGAAGAAGCTTGGTTAAGTGATAAATTTCCCGAATACACTGAATATCGGCAAAGAGTGAAGAAGTTGATTCCTTGGTTGTATTGATAAAAATAGGACTTACGCAACTGGCACAATCAGTAGGGTGCTCTACTACACTAAAACCCTGATTCTTTCAATCAAATTTAATGTCTGACGCACCCTACAATTCGATTCAAATGTGACACTTGTGTAAGTCCTGAAAAAGTAACTTTCGTAAAAGTAAGTTGCTTTATATCTTTTCTCCTACTCTGATAAAAGTAGACTTTTTGTAATTAAATTTTGGTAGTTTTACTTAATTTACAAGTAATTACGCAAATAATTTGCAAAAATATTGGTGTTTATTCAGAAATACGATAAATTTCTATTTCCGCAAAATTACTCTTATCAAAACCTACTGCTCTGAAGCTATTGTGTAATCAAACGCTCCGAACAGGAAATTTTTTATGTTTGATTCAGATTCAACTAATAGCTTTCCACAATCTTTTTCACCATTTACTAATTCAGGTTTGCATCTTCAACCAACAGATGAATTTTCGCCAAAACTGCTAAATAAACAGCTATCTTCCCCCCACATATTAGGAGAAATTAGTCAAGAGGTAATAGATACAAAAACTGTATTATTGAGCGATAATTCAAGTTTTACGCGGCTTTGTGCATCGCCATTAGGACAAGAATCTGATAGTTTAAAGACAAATAAATCATCAGTAGATGAGTTAACAGGTGAAGTTTTATCAAACAGTAATCATCGAATCTTAGAGCAGGCGCTACAATTTGCTCAAAATAATTTAAAAGGTCTGGCGAAAGATGCAGATTTCAATGCCAAGATGAATCTCGCTTTCGGTAATGATTGGAATGCAGAGGTATTTAGTAATTTAGTTCAAGAGTTTGCTAAAGGTAATTTCAGTCAGCTACCAGCAATTGAAATTGTGCCATCTGCGGCGATTAATGGGGCGAATGGTGCTTTTGCTAGTGTAACGAATACGATTTATTTAGCCAAAGAGTTTGTTGAACAAAATGTAGGTAATCCTGGTGCGATTACGAGTGTGTTGCTGGAAGAAACGGGGCATTTTATTGACTCGAAGATTAATGTTTCCGATGCGGCGGGTGATGAAGGAGATATTTTTGCCAGAGTTGTGGAAGGTAAGGCGATAAGTACTGATGAACTTTTAAAGTTAAAAGTTGAGGATGATACAGCGGTTATTACATTAGACGGAAAAGCCATTCTCATAGAGCAAGATAACAGTTTGAGTGCTGCCCGCAACATTGGAACTCTGAATGGCACGCAAAATTTTAGTGACTTTGTTGGCACCAGCGATACAAACGATTACTACCGCTTCAGTCTGAGTAACAACAGTAACTTCAGTCTGACCCTTAACGGATTGAGCGCAGATGCAGATGTGCAGCTACTTGACAGCAATGGGAACCAGATTCAGACTTCTGCCTTGGGCGGCATCACAGCAGAATCTATCACTCGGACTCTTAATGCTGGTGATTATTATGTAAGAGTTTATCCTTGGGGTAGCGGCAACACCAATTACAATCTAAGTCTAAGCGCACAATCTCAAATCACTGCGAACCGATGGAGGGCTGAATATTTTAACAATATTAACTTAACAGGTAATCCCACTTTTGTTGAGGACTTGGGAGACGGCAGCCAAGCTTTCTCTCGCAACTGGGGCAATGGTTCTCCTACTAATACTCCCTCAGACAATTTCTCTGCTAAGATGACGACCCAGCGTTATCTTGCTCCAGGTTTGTACAAGATTACAACTCAAGCTGATGATGGCATCCGCGTGCGTATCGGTAATCAGACGGTAGTTAATCGATGGGTCGATCAACCATATACAACTAATTCTGGGTATTTCTACTCGAATGGAGGTAATTTCCCAGTTGCAGTTGAGTACTATGAACGGGGTGGCGGTGCAGCTATAAACTTTAACATTACCCCTGCCACTAAATTCCAAGATTCAGTGAATGAATCGCAGGAGTGGAAAGCTACTGTCTACTCATGGGATGGTAGTCAAGGTAGCGCCCCACCAATAGATTTCTGGCCAAGTGATATCAACAATTCCAAGGCCATCGGTGTAATTAATTTGGGATCTAACACCCGCAGTGATGGGAAGAAAGGCATCAATGTTAATTGGGGAAATGGTGCGCCTAACGGAGATGGAAATCGTCTACCTCATGACTATTTCGCTATCCGAGCTTACACCTGGGCTGATTTTGATGGCAGTCCGTATAAGTTCCGAGTGATGGGTGATGATGGATTCCAAATTCTTGCTACGAATCAGGCTACCCGTCAGACGTACTACATCACTCCTCAAAATAGTTGGGATCAAGCTTACGGTCCCCAAAAAGAAATAACCTATACATTGCCTGCTGGTCGGTATGACTTACACTTTCACCAGTATGAAGCGGGTGGCGATGCGTATTTAAACCTTTCCTGGGAGAAGGTGTTTGATATAAAGCCCGTATTTGATAGCAATCTTCGCAGCAGCGCACAAAATGTCATCAATGATGCTGTCAATACATGGGAGTCAATTATCAAAAGCGGGCCTATAGGTAGTCCTGTGAAAGATGGATTCCAAGTGCGAATATATGAGTCCAACCTTTCTGGGTATGCAGGCTCTAGTTATGCACAAAATGGTTATGCCGAGATGGATTTGACTAAAAGCTTTTTTAACCTGTCGTATGCTCAGCAAAAGAAAGTTATCATGCACGAGTTAGCTCATGCGATGGGGTTTGGGCAAATCAATTCATCAGATTATTGGCGTAACACAACAAAGATTGGAAGTAGCTATTACTTCACAGGTTCTAATGCAAAAACTCTATATGGAGGAAATGTTCCTCTCATGCCGAATTTTAACGGCGCAGGATCGGGCTGGGAACATTTTCGTGAGAATGACTCTAAACTTCGCTATGACCTGATGAGCGCTGAAACTAATGAAAGCTATTCGTCAAACGATTTAAAATATACTATTGCCGCTTTCAAGGACATGGGATTTAATGTAGCTTGATGGTGGCTAAAAGAGTAGCGCACTTAAAGTAGCGCACTTCTAGTGCAGAAACAAGGTATTATCACCCTTCCTACCCGTGATGTCCGATCGCCATTTTTCCTCTACACAAATCTTGCACTTACGCTTCTATCCCACCTGGGGTTCAAACCCCAGGCTAATAGCGAAACTCCACTGAAGTGGACTGAATAAAATATGTATTCAGTCGGATTTGTCCGAGTTTAGCTATGAGGCGGGGAATTGATTCCTCGCTGGGTGATGGCAACAGATCCAAGATTTTTGTTTGCAATCTTCAAAAGCGATCAATCGCATTTCCCATTTAATCAAAATGCGATCGCTTTTAATTTTTCTCACAAAAACTCCACACGCCCAATCATTTCTTCAGCCGTATAAACTTCATACATTAGAACCAAACTTTCAATAATCTGCCCTATCGAGCGAGTTCCTTGCTTACAGTATGCAATGCCACAGTGATTGCTATTTTGACTCGCTATAATCAGGAAATCTTGATCGTGAGTAAAAATTACACGCCCTTCATTTTGAGCAAAAGCTAATTGTACCTCATCACTTTGGGTACGCAAGCCCACTTCAACTGTTGTTGTCACATCAATCCCACAGCGGCGTAATTCAAAAGCGATCGCTTTTTTTACTTGTTCGTCCAAGTGATATTTAATGCGATCGCTCACCTCTAATTTCCTTTAACTTTAACTGCAATTTTGATGGTGAACTATTTCGCCTTAATTCTTCAACCAATGCCTCACTTTCTGCTGTATGACGATCGATATCTTCACGATGTTCGTAATAATAAGCCATTGCTGAATGAACTGATGCTAAAGACAGATCGTAATCTTTAGCAATATTTTCTAAAGATTCTCCCATCTCTAAATACATTCTAGCGATCGCTGCTACAGGAATTCTCGTACCAGCAATGCGCGGTTTACCACCACACACCCCTGGACTTATTTCAATATACTCTGCAATTACTGGCTGTATGGACATAACTTGTTGCTTGCTTTCTTCGCCAATAAACTTTATTTTATCATGGAAGTTAGCGCAGGATTAGGACATACGGTACTCGTTGATGGTCTGGATGAGGCAGGATATGTTCTGATTCGCGACCCTTGAGATGGTACAAGTTATAAAATGACAAAAGATGACTTTCTAAAATACTGCACTACTCAAACAGTTTTTCGGAGTTAATAATGAACGTAAAAGTGCTTTCAATTGAACCAAGAAAAGAAACAGGAACTTTTGATGTGCTAGTTTTAATTGGTACAGAGGAACACAAATTTACGATGACAGTTGACTCACATCTAGTTGCTAACCAAGAAATTCAAGTTACCAATGGTGACAGGCATTTTTCAGAAACTTTCAAATTTTACCAAATGATCGCTCTGAAAATATCTAAATTAGTTTCAAAAGTCTACAACAATCAAGCGTTTGAATTGCCAGTAGATGTTGATGAATCTTATTACAAAGAAATCGCCGCTTATGTTTGAGATGCGAGTATTATTTATTGGAGCAGCAATGACAAATAGCGATAGCGATCGCACTTACCATTTAATCAAAATGCGATCGCGTAGCGTGCTCTCTTGCATATCGCCATTTCTCCTCTACACAAATCGGCTATTTATTCTTTTTTATTCCTAACAAAACCTGTGAGAAAAGATAGCGGATTACTCATATCAGCAGCAAAGCCAAGGATAGCGCGATCGCGATGTTCATAAAGTAATTCCCCCTGCTCATCAAAAAGGAAAGTTGCGCCTCGTTGAGTGAGATAGGCAGGATTAGGAACGTAAGTTTTCCAGTTACTAAGCACTTCTCCCATATTTCGCAATCGCAAAGTTGCTAACTCAAATGGACGCTGAAAACCTTTACCACCTGCCAATTTGAAGAATGAACCTTTCATCGCGGGTAGAGGGGGAGCCTTGATAATTTCTTCATCGCCAATTAATTGAGGTGCTTTTGCGTCGCCTTTATATCCGCGAAACACTTCTGCTAAAGTGCCAGGACTACCAATTCCAGCACACATTAACATTAGGTTGAGCCAAGCATTCGCACCAGATGATAAACCAGGTAATTTGAAGGATAAACCTGAATATAGATTAAGTGTTTGGTGCAGTTGAGCCGTAGGATCTACAAACAAACAATCTGCTGGAAATCCGGTAAAACTACAGAATTTTTGACCGGAAGTGCGATCGCCAATTCCCACTGCTCGGATTGCTACTCCTTGTGCTTGAAGTCGATCGGCATCTCGTCGCCACCACCAAGCATACTCGAAGCTGTCAAAATCTCCCAATTGTGGCAATATTAACACCAATTTTCGAGATGAAGACTCGCAACCACTCAAGATAGATACAACTGCTCCATCACTCACTCGTTGGCGTTCAGTTTGGCTCAAAATGCTATATGTACTCATCAGCTACCAAAAAATTAATTCTACTTTATTCAATGAAAGAATAGCAGTTCACATCTAGCCAATGGATAGATGCGACAAAACCAACAATTTTGATTTGATTAACTCAAATTGCTAGAAATAGGTACGTTGTTACGCTAAGCGCGAAGACAGCGCAACAACGTACCTAATCCAGCTTTAGACAAATAGCCGGAAAAAAACAAATGAACCCAGATACAATTAGGGATACAGTGAAAGATTTAATTAATGAATTACCTGCATCACCTCCACCAGAACAAGAAGGAATTAGAGAATTATTAGAGCAACTGCAAAGGAGAATTGAAGCTGATGAAAATTTACCAACCGAAAGTGAAGCAGAAGCTTTAAGCCAAATTAAAGTTTTAGTAGAAGCCGCAAAAAATGCTGGAATTGAAGAACATCGGAGTATAGCTTTTTCAGCACTCCAAAGATTACGAGGAATCGTCAAAGAAGCACCTAAAGCTCATAATTTTCAAGAAGCTTGTGAGGAAATTTTGCCGCAAATTTCTACAGTATTTGGGTTATAAACTGCATTCAGCACACCAAAAATAAAAAGCGATTTATGCAAATCCAGGAGATTAGAAAATGCAATTTCCTCTTTTCCACGGCCCTTTGAGATCGCTAAAATCTACTATTACCTCTGGGGTAATAATTTTTGCAGGGCTATTCGCAACTCTTGAAATTGGCGATCGCGCACAAGCTTATGTAGTCTCAGGCGATCCGAATGACTACATAGTTAGTCCCGGTAATGGATTTGACGGTGTTGTAAGTTTATTTTTACAAAAAAGTTTGGGAGGTTTTGATTGTTCGGGTTCGCTGCTATCTTCAGGGCGACACATTCTCACCGCTGCCCACTGTCTCACTGACGATTTTGGCTTTAATATCACAAATGCGGCTACAGCATTTTTCGATCTGCCAACAGGTAAGTTTGGTATAAATATTGCCAACATTTTTATCTACCCAGACTGGGACGGTTTTGCTGATTTCGACTCTTTTGGTGGCGATGTTGCCATATTGGAACTCGTATCAGCAGCACCTGAAGCAGCCCAACGGTATGACATTTACCGAAACACTGATGAAATCGGTCAGGTCAGCACTAAGGTTGGATACGGTTTATCTGGACAAGGTAATCAGGGTTATAACCCAGGTAATTTCCCTTTTGGAGTCAAACGTTCGGGTCAAAATGTATACGAGTTTTTAGGAGAAAATTTAGATCCTGGCGTACTTCCCAGCGCAATCTTGCTATACGATTTTGACAATGGATTACCAGAAAATGATGCCTTTGGATTTGTTGGTATTCCTAATTTAGGGTTAGGTTTGTCAGAAGTTAGTACAGCCCCTGGTGATTCGGGAGGGCCAACATTTATTAATGGGCTAATTGCCGGAATAACATCGTATGGTCAATGCTTCGTCAATCCCATTAACTTTGAATGTGTCAGTCCTCCTGATGTTGATAATATAGGAAACTCTAGTTTCGGAGAGTTTAGCGGTGATACTCGCGTATCAACTTACGCTAGTTATATAGATGATGTTTTGGCTGGCAAAATAACTCCTACTTCTAGAGTTCCTGAGCCTAATACTATATTTGCTTTGTTTACTTTCGCTGCCCTTGCAGTTAGTTCGCGGTTAAAGAAGAAGCTAAAATAAAAAGTATGAGTATTGCACTATCAAATAAGAGTTTTTCCACTTGGATACGTAAGTCACGATCAAGTTAAAATTGTGCCGCCCATTAATTTTTGGTAGCGGTATTCTAACTCAGCTTTTAATAACGAGTTTTGTAAATGTTGGTCTTGCAACATCACTAATTCTGCCGCATCTCGCGCCAAATTTAACACTTCTTGATCTTCGACTAAACTGGCTAAGGCAAAGTCTGGTAAACCCGATTGTTTCGTGCCTAAAACTTGACCGGGGCCCCGAAAACGCAGATCCATTTCTGAGATAAAAAAGCCATCTTGAGATTGTTCTAACACACTTAAACGTTGCCGGGAATCGGCGGTGGTGCTACTACTCATTAATAAACAGTGAGATTTATGAGTACCCCGACCAACTCTACCTCGTAATTGGTGTAATTGAGATAAGCCAAAACGTTCGGCATTTTCGATTAACATTACTGTGGCGTTTGGTACATCTACGCCTACTTCAATTACTGTTGTAGCTACTAAGATTTGGGTTTTATTGTCTCGGAAATCGTTGATTGCTTCATCTTTTTCTGCTGAAGTCATGCGACCATGAAGCAAGCCAACTTTAAATTCAGGAAATACGCTTTCTTGTAATTTTTCATATTCTACTGTTGCTGCCCGAACATCTAATTTTTCTGACTCTTCAACTAAAGGTAAAACAACATAAACTTGTCTGCCTTGGACAAGTTCTCTGCGGATTAAATCGTAAGCTTGATTGCGGTCTCTGCCTGCTAAAGCTACTGTATTAATTGCTTGTCTTCCTGGTGGTAATTCATCGATTTGACTAACATCTAAATCCCCATGTAAAGTTAAGGCTAAGGTGCGGGGAATTGGGGTTGCAGTCATGGTTAATACGTGAGGTTGTGCGCCTTTTTGTTGTAATTTGGCGCGTTGATGAACGCCGAAACGATGTTGTTCATCAATCACTACTAAACCTAAACTATGAAAGTTAACTTTATCTTGAATTAAGGCGTGAGTTCCGACTAATAAAGGTAATTCTCCGGTTTCTAATTGGGCATGAATTTCTCGACGTTTGGCGGTTTTAGTGGAACCTGTGAGCAATTCTACGGGTAAATGTAAGAGGTTAAACCAACTAACTAATTTACGATAATGTTGTTCGGCTAATACTTCTGTAGGTGCCATTAATGCGGCTTGATAACCTGCTTGAATGGCGGCGAGAATGGCGACTACTGCTACTACTGTTTTACCTGCACCTACGTCTCCTTGAACTAACCGATTCATTGGTGTAGGTTTTTGTAAATCGTTGAGAATATCGTTGATTACTCTTTGTTGTGCGCCTGTTAATTTGAAGGGTAATACGTGATAGAATTGTTCGATTAGTTTACCTGTGGGGGCTAAAATTGCTGCGGCTTGAGTTTGGCGTAATGTTTGACGACGTTTGAGAAATCCTAATTGTAAGTAAAAGAATTCATCGAAAACTAAACGCCTTCTGGCTGCTTCTTTGGCAGTAGTATCTGTGGGAAAATGAATGTTATTAATGGCTTCTGGTAGTTTAATTAATCCGTAGCGATCGCGCAACCCCCGCACCAAAGGGTCTTCAATTTTGGCGGTTGCAGGTAACACCGTCATCACTGCTTGTCGCACTACGTCGGCGGGTACTCCCTCAGTTAACGGATAAATTGGCACAACTCTACCAATATTAATTGATTCAATATTATCTCCTGGACTAGCTAACATTTCCATTTCGGGATCTTGTAAAGTTAAACCATATTTAGTTTCTTTAACTAAACCAGATGCCGCAATTATTCCTCCCACAGGATAGCGTTTTTTTATTGATTCTTGCCAACCCCGATTAGTATATTGATTACCTGCAAAAAATCTACTCAACCGCATTTTACCGTAACGGTCTTGTAAGACAATTTCTAAAATAGTTAATTTTTTATTCTTTGGACTGGTAAAACATTCACAGCGTTTAATAGCGGCGACAATAGTTACTGTTTCGCCAGCTTCTAATTGCGAAATATCAACTCTTTGGGAATAATCAATATGATCGCGAGGATAATAAAATAGTAAGTCCCGGACTGTATAAAGTCCTAATTTGGCTAAATGTTTACTTCTGGTAATTCCTAATTTTGGGACTTCTCTTAAAGGTTGTTCTAAGGAAATTTCGGGTGCGGTAGTTGGTAGTTGGTAATTGGTAGTTGGTAATTCTTTTAATATTTCTTTGTCTTCTGGTTCTTCATTAATTTTGCTTCTTTGTTGCCAAGTTTTTTGGCATTCTTCCTCAGAAGCTTGGAGAAATATCTTTGCTAATTTAACTAAATTTTCTCGTTCGCTAATTGGCAGGTTGGAATATTTCGCAAATCTACTTGCCATTTCTTGCCAGTTTTTGCGCCACTCGGAATTTAACAGTTTTGGAGGTTTGCCAAAAGTTAAGCAAAGAAACTCACTAAAGCGGTATTGATTGCCTATTAAGTCAACAAAACCACTTTTTTCTTCTACTTCTAAGGCTTTTTGCCATCGCACCCAATCAGGTTGAGGATTAATCATAAACCAACTTTCCGATTTTGGCTTTTGGATTTTAGATTTTAGATTTATAGTTTAACAAATCACTACAGAAACAGGGGTATTGCTATGATAAATGACTAATGAATAATTTGGGGATTTGAGATTTTACATTTATAGTTTAACAAATGACCCGCAGAGACAGGGATAGGCAACGATGCACCAACATTGCCATGATAAATGAGCAATGACAATTATTAATCAAACCAACTGGCACGCCAAGCTAATTCGGCTTCTGCAATGGCTTTTTCTCTGTGTTTTTTCTGATATTCTCGACGGGTTGTATGCAGTCTGACTGAGAGGTTTCTAATTTGCTGACGTATAGTTGTCAGAGTGGAGTCAGGAAATTCGATTTCTGACAAACGGAGATGAATAGCAATTAAATGTGTAACGGTGGAATCTTGGGATTCTCGATCGCTTTCTGTCTCAATTACTAAGTTTAATAAATTTGGTGGCCCAGGCATTGTTTCCGCCGCTGCTTCCACTTTAGCAGCTGCTTCTAATACTGGTTCGGGGAGTTTTTTGGGTAATAAACCTGCTTGTTGTAACCTTAAGTTACTGTCACGAGAAAGCTTTTGTAAACTTTTGGCGATCGCAGTTTCTAATCTTTCCTGCCATTGCAATAAAGCTTCTGGGTTGGTAATTTGAGTATTTGGTTTTTCCGTTGTCTGTTCCGCATTACTCTCTCCAGAATCAGACTCAGAAACAGAGTTTTCTTCATCGCTTTCCTGTTCTTCTATTTCGGCAATACTTTCCTCAAGTAATTCCTGAAGGTCGCTAATTTCCAGTTGATTTATTGACAGTAAACGAGATTTTTCCTGCATCGGTGAGTTAACTTGAACAATTAACTCTTGTGCGGTACGATCTGCCAATTGCTTGATTGCTTGTTGCAACTTTTGCCGTTTATTAAAAGACAAACTGAGA
This sequence comes from [Phormidium] sp. LEGE 05292, assembly GCF_015207735.1. Classification (GTDB taxonomy): domain Bacteria; phylum Cyanobacteriota; class Cyanobacteriia; order Cyanobacteriales; family Aerosakkonemataceae; genus Floridanema. The sequence continues at coordinate 13,002 of NZ_JADEWG010000094.1, read as the reverse complement.
AATTCTTCTGGGTAACTCTGCGTGCATAAATGATAGGTTGCCACGATCAGCTGTTGCCGAATTCCTTGACCTAACGCAGTCAAATAACGGCTGTAAATATTGTAAAATTCTCCTGCGAGTTCTGCGATCGTCTGTTCTAATACCCCAATTTCCCGTTCAATTCGCTCAATTGCTCTAGCCATAATCTTACTGGAAGTTTAATAAATATACAAAGCATTGCGGTGTTAAATTTAGATTACCGCAATGCTGAGAATCTACGAAAGTATTAACAATAGATTCAAAATCCCCCTTATCAAGGGGGATTTAGGAGGATCGAAATGGTTATTCTTTACTTCCAATTTGTGCTGCAACTTCTTCAGCAAAGTTACTTTCTTGTTTTTCCAGTCCTTCACCGAGTACAAAGCGCACAAAGCGACGAACTTGAATATTTTCTCCCAACTGAGCAACATTTTGTTTAATCAACTCTTCCACCGAGATATTTTGATCTTTAATGTAAGCTTGATCCAACAATGTCATCTCTTTCAGGCGTTTCTCAATCCGCCCTTGGACAATCTTTTCTTTCACGTTAGCTGGCTTATTGCCCAAATCTTCGCGTCCCATTTCGATCGCTTTTTCTTTTTCCACAATCTCAGCTGGGATATCGCTCACCTTAACATACTCGACGTTAGGGTAAGCAGCGATTTGCATAGCAATATTCTGCACTAAGCTTTTGAAACCTTCAGTACGGGCAACAAAGTCAGTTTGGCAGTTCACTTCCACCAAAACACCCACTCTGCCACCAGTATGAATGTAGCTACCTACCAATCCATCTGTAGCGGCTTTGGTTTCAATTCTGCCAGCTTTCAGTATCCCTTTTTGCCGCAGCCAGTCCATAGCTTTGGCAATATCACCTTCATTTTCTTGGAGTGCTTTTTTGCAATCCATCATTCCTGCACCCGTTTTTTGGCGCAGTTCTTGAACCAGTTTTGCAGATATTTCCGCCATCTTGTCTCTTGCCCTTACCTAAATCTAGTTTTTACGGGTTCAACGTGATTATTCCTCAGTATCTTCGTCTTCGTCGGAATCTACGAAATCACTTTCATCGTATTCCAGATCGTCTTCCGCACCTTCGTAATCTTCGTAATCTTCTTCTTCAGCTACATCTAGTTGACCGTGACGACCTTCGTAAATCGCATCTGCCAACTTACCTATAATGAGCTTAATCGATCGAATTGCGTCATCGTTGGCTGGAATCGGAATATCAACTACATCTGGATCGCAATTAGTATCTAACAAGGAAACGATCGTTAATCCTAATTTCTGGCATTCCTGAACGGCGTTATATTCCCGTTTCTGATCCACAATTACAACCACATCGGGAATTTTTCGCATTAATTTAATGCCGCCCAAATATTTTTGCAGCTTTTCCATTTCCCGACGCAAAACGGCAGCTTCTTTTTTCGGCAACAAATCCAGTGCGCCGCTTTCTTGCCGTCTTTCTAAATCTTTGAGACGTTCAACTCTGGTTTTAATTGTTGTCCAGTTGGTCAGCATTCCGCCTAACCAACGTTGGTTAACATAGTAAGCACCACAACGAGAAGCTTCTTGGGCAATAATCCCAGCTGCTTGGCGCTTGGTACCAATAAACAAGAATTTTTTCCCTTGTTCTGCCGCAGTTCGCATGAAGGTGTAAGCTTCCTCCATCAACTGAGCAGTTTGCACTAAATCAATAATATGTACCCCATTACGAGATGTGTAAATGTAAGGGGACATTTTCGGATTCCAACGGCGAGTTTGGTGACCAAAGTGAACACCAGACTCCATCATTTGAGCCAAAGAGACAACGGGCATAATTATTTAAACTCCTTTCGGGTTAATCCTCCATCTGAGGGCATTTCCGATCGCTTTATGTCACAGAAACACCCGAAACCTCAGATGTGTGGTTTGGTGTGATTTTAGACAGCGATTCCTAGAATAACACAATTTGGCAAAGATCTGGGAAAAAGTTTCCCATTATGGGGAAACTGTAAGTTCATGGGTATTTTTTAGCTGCGTTGCTGTCTTGGTGGCAGGGTCGTAAGCCCAAGCTGTTAAGACTACTCTACCTGTAGGTAAACTGTTGCCTTTAATGGTAGTAGTCCAGCCAGAGTTTTTGTAGGCTTCACTTTTGAGTGCTTTAACTACATCAGGTCTAGCTATATTTACATTAGCGATCGCCACAACTTGATTAGTATCTGGTAAGGTAATTATCACCTTTTCAGCTGCTTTAGTTTTTTCTGGGACGACTGCCCAACCTGCTAATGTAATTGTGCCATTTTTGCTGACGTTATGTTTTAGCGTCACCGCGTTATTAACCGTATCAAAAAAACCATTTAAAACGGTGGGAGGAGGTGTCTGAAATTTAATTTCCTTGACAGCTTTCACACCCAAGCTGCTAATGTTGGTAGGTGGAGTTGTCAGCTTTTGTCCCGCAGGTGCAGTAGTGCTGACATTGGTAGCTGTATCAGCAGGTGGGGTAGTATTTGTAGCACTTTGGGTACCATTAGAACAAGCAGCTACTACAACAGCTAGTCCTGAAATCAATCCTAAAAACTTTGCCCGATTAAACATATTACATCTCACATTTAATAGTGAATTGCTGTCTTTGGGGAAGTAGTTACTTCCTGAAAAACTGGTTTCACACCTAGTCGGCGTGTAAAATTAGCCTTAATAACATACCATATCTTTGCTAGGGTGGGATCAAAGGAAAAGGCTAAACGATTTGCAATTTGCAATTTTGAATTTTAGAAAATTTAAAATCTAAAATTTAAAATCTAAAATTATTGGCAATTGATGCTTGATAAACTGCTTTGACGTTGTACCAATTGAGAAAAATTCTGGCAATTTCTAGAGCAAGTTGTGGTTTACCTTGGTTGATTAATGTTTGTAATAATGGGGCTAAGGTGCGTTCGTTTAGGCGACCGCCTAAAGATAAAATTCCCCAAAGTAAACGGTGTATCCAAGTCATTTGAATCATCATTTTTACTTCCCAACTGGGATGTTTTTGATAAAACAAAACTCCCATGCGTCCGCGTTGAATTTCTTTTTCAATCAAGCTGGAAATTTGGTTTAATGCAAAGGGCGGATGCCAATGGTAGCCAACTGCGGCGGGGCATTTAATTAGTTTTAAATCTAGCTTTTTTAAGCGAACTCCTAGTTCTAAGTCTTCCCAACCATAAAGTTGAAATTGGGTGTCGAATAATCCGGCTTTTTCTAACCAATGCCGTGAAATTGCTACGTTTCCGGTAGCAAAATATGCTGCCGAAAAATCGGTAATTTTATAAGGTTCAGCGGTGGGATGCTCGAAATTGCAGGTGTTAATTACTCGACCGTAGGTAAAAAGGCGATCGCTCCCGATTTTCTGATACCCTGCTACTAAAGCATCTGCATGGGCTTGCAGGAAATTTTCTGTTACTACTAAATCGCTATCAATAAATATAATTGTGTCACCGATCGCATTTTCTACACCCAAATTCCGGGCAGCGGCTGGCCCTTGGTGACTTTGCTGCAATAATCTGACATGAGGTAGTTGGGCAGCGTGGGATGCCAACCAAGACAGGGTATTATCTGTAGAACCATCATCGACTAAGACCACTTCGTAACCAGTAATCGGGCTGTTTGGGGTCAAATGCTGCTTCTCTAAAGCTTTAAGGCATTTTTCCAGAATCGGTTGACGATTATAAGTGGGAATGACAACGCTGAAAAACACCTGTAAGATAGCTCTTGGCTTAGTTGGTCAAGGGTTTATGTTACTTGGCGATCGGCTTAGTGTCAATGTGGGGGACTGGGAAAGTTTTTGACCAGGATTTGCAGATTTACCAGATTTCTTGATTAATCCTGTTTATCATGTAAATCCATAAATCCTGGTCAAAAACTGTGTTCTGGGGGACAGATATCGATCGCTATTAGTAGATAATAAGAGTTTGTCTTTTTAGGTTTTTGGTTTTATTAGCAGCTACTTTAAAGGAAAATTGGCGATGAAAGCACAGGATTTGATCGGGAAAACAATTGCATTTGCCGGATCGGGTGGATTAGATAGTTGTACAATTACTCGTTGGCTAACTGATATCGGGGTAAATGTTGTCTGTTTTACAGCTGACTTAGGACAACCTGACGAAGAAGATATTGAAGCAGTTCGCCAGAGAATGTTGCAAGCTGGGGCGGTAGATTTTGTATTATTACCTGCAAGAGATGCGATCGCACAAGTAGGTGTAGATATAATTCAAGCACAAGCTTGTTATGAAGGACGCTATTGGAATACAACTGGAATCGCTCGTTGTGTATTAGCCAAAGCGATGATTTTAGAGATGAAAAAACGGAGTTTAACTATTTTTAGTCATGGCGCTACAGGTAGAGGAAATGACCAAGTACGCTTTCAATTAATTACTAATATGTTAGCTCCTGAATTTGAAGTTTATGCTCCTTGGCGCGATGAGGAATTTTTAGCCCGTTTTCCTGGACGTAGCGAGATGATTGATTTTTGTCAGGAAAAGGGACTTGCTGTTTCTGCTACTAAAGATAAGCCTTATTCAACCGATGCGAATTTGTTAGGGTTAACTCATGAGTCGGGAATGTTGGAAGAGTTAACAACTCCGGCACATTTTGTCAAGCCAATTATGGGTTGTTATCCGGTTGATGCACCTGATGAAACAATAGAATTTACTGTCAGATTTGAAAATGGTATTCCTGTAGCAATTAATGGGAATTCTGTAGGTTTGGTGGAAGCATTTTTGCAAACAAATGCGCTCGGTGGAAAGTATGGTTTGGGAATTGGCACTCACTTAGTAGAAAACCGTTTTGTGGGAATTAAATCACGGGGAGTTTATGAAAGTCCAGGGGTAGAGTTATTAGGCACTTGTTATGCTTATTTATTGCAATTAATTTTGGATCGTCGCGCCCGTGAGTTTTACGATCAGTTATCTCTATTAATAGCCAAACAAATTTATCAAGGTTATTGGTTTGATTTAGCAACTAAGATGGCGCTTCAGGCGATTAAATGTACCGCAGAGTTAGCAACAGGAACAATTAAAGTAGCAATTTATAAAGGAACAATTTCCTTTTTGGCGGCGACTGATGTGGCACATTCTTTATATTCCGAAGAAAACGCTTCAATGGAAGGTGTGGGTAGCTATAATCATGCTGATTCCGAAGGTTTGTTGCGCGTCTTTGGTGTCAGTGCAAGAGTTTTAGCAACAAGTGGACAAGTGAAATTGTCTGAATAGAAAAGTTGCGGATTGGGAACAAGGGAAAAAAGAAACTAGGAGAAGTTCATTAACTCACAACAAGATCGGGATTTATGGATTTACATGACAATCAGGATTAATCATGAAAGCTGGTAAATTTATAAGTTCTGGTCAAACTGTCTTCCTAACTCAAAACGTGCTACGCACCGCTACGCTAACAAAACTTTCCCAATTCCCAATCCCCAGTCCCCTTTCACCCAGTCCCTTTTCAAATTCTGCCGTATTGGGCTGTAAATCTTTCTTTAGGATTTTGTTGTTGGGATAACCAAGCCCACATTTGATCGCCGTAAGAAAAGTGCCACCATTCGTTAGGATGTCGTAGGAAGTTGGCGCTTCGCATTACCTCAAACAACAATTGTCGATGAGCATGGTATTGTTTTTCTGGGAAATCGTTACTATGAGCAAAATAATCAGGAAAAGAAACAGAGGAAATTTCATCAATGGCGGAACCCATGTTAACTATATTGCCATTTTCATCAACTAAGGTAACATCGATCGCAGCGCCCGTGCTGTGGGGTGGTGGTGTAGCTGGGTCGAGGCTTGGTGCTGCCCAAAATTGATATACTTGTTGCCAAAGTTCTGCAATTTCGGTTTCGCTTAATTCTTCAAGGTTTAGTTGTCGATCGCTAACTAATTCAGCAAAGCTATAATCAACCATAAATTGTTGCACTGCTACTGGTCGGTAAGCGTCAAATATCAAAATTCGCCAGTTAGGATGGGTTAGCTGTAGTTGGTTTTGGGCTTGGATGAGGTTTTCCAGGACGGTTTCCCGGAGATAATAGGGTGAAAGTTTGCCGTAGGGGGCGCGGAGTTTTTCGTAAGCGTGGGGTGTTTGGGCAGCGAACTGTTCTAGGGGAATGGGTGCGAGGGGTTCGCCACATTCTAAAATGCGGATTTTTTGGTAGGGTTTGATTGTCATGTTGCGCGAATGGGTGGGTGTTTTTGGCGAGTGTTGTTTGTTTGTGCCTCAAATGCTTAATGTACAAGAGTTTGGGGTTTTTATGGGGCAAATGTTATCCGCGCAAAGTTTGTAATGCTTGTGGTGTAAGGGTTTTGAGTAAAATGCGTTGAACAGGGATTTACAGGCTGTAGGCTGAAATGATAAATTTATTCTTGTCCGCGCAAATGTACCTTGAAAATTAAATATCATCAGGGTTTGGGAGTGCCGCAGTTTAAACTTCAATTAATCCCTATCAGGGATTGAAACCTGCAATTCAAATTGAGAAAAAAGCTTTAGCTTGGTAACGGTTTAAACTTCAATTAATCCCTATCAGGGATTGAAACAGTTGCGCCATTGTCGATATTTATCCTCAGCCTTGTTTAAACTTCAATTAATCCCTATCAGGGATTGAAACTTTCTATTTTTTGAGGAAGATATCGAACCAGTGCCGAGCGGTTTAAACTTCAATTAATCCCTATCAGGGATTGAAACGCAAAGCTTGTCGCTGTCGTTGCTGCAATTGGAGTTTAAACTTCAATTAATCCCTATCAGGGATTGAAACGGAACCGTTGCCAATTGAAGATGACCGGGACAAGGAGTTTAAACTTCAATTAATCCCTATCAGGGATTGAAACGACATATTTAACAAATAATAAAACACTCACTGTGCCAGACGGGTTTAAACTTCAATTAATCCCTATCAGGGATTGAAACAAACAAAATCCGCTACTGGAAACACCTCTGGCAACGTTTAAACTTCAATTAATCCCTATCAGGGATTGAAACACCAAAGTGGGAAGTAAAACTACCTCCCCCTGACTTAAGTTTAAACTTCAATTAATCCCTATCAGGGATTGAAACGCTGACTGGACGCAGGAGAAGGAAGCGCCGCAGGGAAACCTTGTTTAAACTTCAATTAATCCCTATCAGGGATTGAAACCAACTTGCGCCCTTTTACAAACTACTTCACCTACATTAATTGTTTAAACTTCAATTAATCCCTATCAGGGATTGAAACCATAAATTCTCTGTGCCCTTGGCGAGTCCGACCAACCAGTTTAAACTTCAATTAATCCCTATCAGGGATTGAAACGAGCATTTAATAATTGCAGAACAAGAGGAAAAGTTTAAAGTTTAAACTTCAATTAATCCCTATCAGGGATTGAAACGTGAAGACATTAAAAAATTACTGGCTAGAAATGAAAGTTTAAACTTCAATTAATCCCTATCAGGGATTGAAACATTGTTTTTTTGGATGAATTCTTCGACGAAATAGAGCATTAGTTTAAACTTCAATTAATCCCTATCAGGGATTGAAACGATACTTATAATTTTTATAATAACTTGACCACTCACGTTTAAACTTCAATTAATCCCTATCAGGGATTGAAACATTTACCAACCTCCCATTGGATTCAATGCAGAAGTGTTTAAACTTCAATTAATCCCTATCAGGGATTGAAACATTATTACTTGTGTGCGGATGATGTTTTTCGAGTTGTTTAAACTTCAATTAATCCCTATCAGGGATTGAAACGTAACAACCACACCAAAAGTGCAACGAGTTTTTGCACTTCGTTTAAACTTCAATTAATCCCTATCAGGGATTGAAACATAGTTTACCGCCGTCGATAATCGTGGTTCGGAAAATGTAGTTTAAACTTCAATTAATCCCTATCAGGGATTGAAACTAAAATGGCAGCAGCCGCCGCCAATCCCTTTGCAAATATCTCGTTTAAACTTCAATTAATCCCTATCAGGGATTGAAACGAATGCTGATTAATTCTTTAATTCCCCAAAGAACTACGGGGTTTAAACTTCAATTAATCCCTATCAGGGATTGAAACGCCATACATTTTCCTCCAGCTTTGAGCCTCTATAAAGTTTAAACTTCAATTAATCCCTATCAGGGATTGAAACGTTATCAAGTGGTTTAGCAAGATTGATTTTGTTTGGTTTAAACTTCAATTAATCCCTATCAGGGATTGAAACGGAAGGACGCTGATTATTTGTAACCCAAAATTTTGGTTTAAACTTCAATTAATCCCTATCAGGGATTGAAACGAGAATTTCACCGAGAATTTAGTAGAAGCGGTACTAGAAGCTGGTTTAAACTTCAATTAATCCCTATCAGGGATTGAAACTAGACAATATGACTAGACCGCTTGACAAAAGACAAGCTAACTAGTTTAAACTTCAATTAATCCCTATCAGGGATTGAAACAGGCTGGATATGAAAAAACAACCCCGATATCCCAGGCAAAGTGTTTAAACTTCAATTAATCCCTATCAGGGATTGAAACGCGTATACCTCGATATAACTGCCAGTGGGTTTTAGTTCCTCTCGTTTAAACTTCAATTAATCCCTATCAGGGATTGAAACACCAATGGCATATAATCCAGGATATGTGCCAAAGTTTAAACTTCAATTAATCCCTATCAGGGATTGAAACTCACTCAAGGAAATGTTTAGGGCAGTCGGTATTGATGTTTGTTTAAACTTCAATTAATCCCTATCAGGGATTGAAACTTGCTACTGCTACAGAAGAGGCAATAGAAAACATTAAAAACGGTTTAAACTTCAATTAATCCCTATCAGGGATTGAAACAACTACTCCAGCTTCAACCAACAAGGAAACACAACAAGTTTAAACTTCAATTAATCCCTATCAGGGATTGAAACTAACCCAAAGTATCTAACACTGCAAGAAATAGAACAAATATAGTTTAAACTTCAATTAATCCCTATCAGGGATTGAAACAAATCCTTCGTGGCCTGAGTAACTGTATTTTCTAAAAGTTTAAACTTCAATTAATCCCTATCAGGGATTGAAACTATCAATTGGTACTGACTCATAAAAAGACTTTGCTGTTTAAACTTCAATTAATCCCTATCAGGGATTGAAACTTGTCTCCCATCCTTAAAATATGGTGGTGTCTCACTCCGTTTAAACTTCAATTAATCCCTATCAGGGATTGAAACTTCTGGAAACCAAGGGCCTCTATCAAAAATCACCCCGGTTTAAACTTCAATTAATCCCTATCAGGGATTGAAACGGGAGCAGTACGCACAGTCTATCAAGATTGTATCGTTTAAACTTCAATTAATCCCTATCAGGGATTGAAACTGGCTTTGCCCGTCCCTTCACAGGCAATAATTCCAGTTTAAACTTCAATTAATCCCTATCAGGGATTGAAACAATATTGTTAGGATTTCTCAATGGTTGCATAAGGTTTAAACTTCAATTAATCCCTATCAGGGATTGAAACAATTTTATTCCCATTTTTAATTAACAGAATAAACTTTAACGGGTTTAAACTTCAATTAATCCCTATCAGGGATTGAAACTGCACAATGTCTTCACTCAACATTAGTGCATTATGAACAGTTTAAACTTCAATTAATCCCTATCAGGGATTGAAACTATTTCAACCAATGGTTTGAGGTACTGGATTAAGTTTAAACTTCAATTAATCCCTATCAGGGATTGAAACTGATTATCTGGTTTGAATCTAACCCAAACTTCGAGTTTAAACTTCAATTAATCCCTATCAGGGATTGAAACACCAAGAGCATTAATAATCAAAGGTAATTGGGTAGTTTAAACTTCAATTAATCCCTATCAGGGATTGAAACATAAGCGATCGTGCCATCGTGCCGACTAGAGAAGTTTTTCGTTTAAACTTCAATTAATCCCTATCAGGGATTGAAACAAACTTTTTAGTAATCAATTCTTTTGAATCAAACGTTTAAACTTCAATTAATCCCTATCAGGGATTGAAACGGAAACTGGTTGCGATTATTTTTATGAAAGCATCCAAATGTTTAAACTTCAATTAATCCCTATCAGGGATTGAAACCTGGCTGGGCGCGAGGAGCAATTGATCGATCGCACGTTTAAACTTCAATTAATCCCTATCAGGGATTGAAACCGACAAACGGATTGTCGCGGTTGTTTCCAGAAGTTTAAACTTCAATTAATCCCTATCAGGGATTGAAACCCCCACCATTTCTCAAACATACAGGTGGGCTTCTCGTTGTTTAAACTTCAATTAATCCCTATCAGGGATTGAAACAGTGAAATTCAATCGGGGATGCCCAACTGGACGGGCGCAAGTTTAAACTTCAATTAATCCCTATCAGGGATTGAAACATCTGTTTGCCCGTAGGCTATATCTCCGGCTGGGGTTTAAACTTCAATTAATCCCTATCAGGGATTGAAACGACTAGCTTTTACCTGTTGTTGATATTCAAAGATACTTATAGATTGACTAGAGGTTAAGCTATAGCATATCCAGTATATTGTCGTACATTAGGCGCATGAAAAGCCAAAACAATTTTATCTTTTGGAATACCAGCGGCAACAAGTTCATCAGTAATGCCGTCTTCAATTCCATCTCTTTGAATCCAAATTTTATCGTTAATGATTTCGACGTGAACAACACAACCATGAACTCTACGTTTGCCGTCCCAACCCACTACTACGATCATAAAGTTATTACGATCGCGATCGATAATTAATTTACTTTCAATTTCTCCATGACTGTAAGGAATGCGATGATGGGCTTCTAGAATACGTTCAATAATATGGCGATATTCTTCTACTCTATCCATTGGACAATCTCCTCTGTTTCTGGATCGAAAATAACTAACTTAAGGTAGTTATTTTCTACTACCATTTTGGCAATTTCCTCTTGAAAGAAATCGAGATAAACTGATTCTGTAATGGCTAAATACAGGATACGTTCTGGTTGCGATCGCTGCAAACCATCTCGATACAAAATATACTGTCCTAAAGCATTTTCTAAATCTTGGACTGGTGAGGGACTTAAAAAGCTTTTAATTTCAACAGCAATTTTATGGCCTTCTTTTTCAGCAGCTATAACTTTTTCTGCACCTAAATCAATATAAACTGAACGAGAGCCTATTGAAAGCCTAAAAAATTCGTCAGTTATTGTCCAATTTATCCTTTTCTAAAGCAGTTTTTACTTTATCGTGGTAGATATCCTTTGCCATGTACTAAAGTCCCTGGAACCTCTCTACTCTTCTACTTTGTGGTGACAAGAACAAGCATCAACTTCGGGAACAGGATCGTAACCTCCGGGATGGAAAGGGTGACAGCGCAAAATGCGACGGATACCCATCCAACTTCCGCGCCAAGGGCCGAAACGTTCGATCGCTTGCATGGCATACTTAGAACAAGTCGGCTGATAACGGCAGGAAGGTGGAAACAAGGGGGAAATGAACATCTGATAGCCACGAATTAGCCAAATCAGTAAAATTTTCATTAAATTAACAACTGTGTTAAATATTTCGTTCATATCTAGTTTGTGGTTTAAGATTGCGATCGCAGCTGTTTGGGTGGGTGCGATCGTCCTTACTGCTGAATTATTGCACCGTTACACCACCACAGACCCCGAAAAAATTCGCAAAGTCGTTCACATCGGAACTGGACAAGTAATTCTTCTCGCCTGGTGGTTAGAAATCCCCGCTTGGGTAGGAATTGCTGCTTCTATTTTAGCGAGTACTATCACTCTTTTATCTTATAAATTTCCCATCCTTCCCGGTATTAATAGTGTCGGACGCAAAAGTTTGGGCACATTCTTTTATGCTTTAAGTATTGGTATTCTAGTAGCTTGGTTTTGGCAGATCCAACAACCCCAATACGCCGCTATTGGTATTTTAGTCATGACTTGGGGCGATGGACTAGCAGCTTTAATCGGACAAAAATATGGTAAACATCCCTACAAAATTGGCGGTATCCAAAAAAGTTGGGAAGGTTCGTTAACTATGACTGTAGTAAGTTTCGTAGTCACTAGTTTAATTTTATTAGCTGTGCAAGGAAACATCTGGCAAATTTACGTAGTTTCAATAGCTGTTGCTTTAGTCGCTACTGCTTTAGAAGCTTTCTCAAAATTAGGTGTAGATAATTTAACCGTTCCCGTTGGTAGTGCCGCTTTGAGCTTTTTATTAATGGAAATATTACAAAGTTCGTTGTAAGTGCTTCAGCACTGAAACACTAAAGTGTTTACAACCAACCTGAGTATTAAGTCGGTTGTGAACACTTCAGTATTCAATTAAAATTGGGTGGGGAATTAATTCCGCCACCCATGTTTTCTAGGAAGAATTGACAATGAAAAATGGAATGATAGCAGCAGGCTAGGCGATCGCAGAATTTCCCACAGGCAGATCGCAGAGCCTAACAAAGTTAAGTGTTTGACCTCGATTAACAATGTAATTACTTCTTTGCACAATTACTAATCCGAACCTTTAGAGGTTTTCCTGTAAGCATCTCCTTCAAAAGGTTGAACACCAATTTCAGGATAATCTTTATCTTCTGGAGGGCTGAAAATTCTAGTTAAGGCTTCCGAGAAGAATTGAGTCACTCGGTCAAACATTTCAGGTATCTTCGCCATAAAATTGTTCTCCCCACCATGAGGTGTAATTTTATAGTTGAGAGCCAAAAACTTTTTTGGTCTATCTAATTTTATTATCTATAAAATTCGATCGCTCCACCGTTCTTGCAACACTTGTTTGATTATGTTTGCAATACTTTGTCCTAAACTCCCCTAATTGTTTAGTTAAACTACTAAATCTATACATTTTGTATTATTTGTTTATTACTGCACAAGAATTTCTCATTCATGGGGACTGAGGAGATGGGGAGGTAGGGAGGTAATAAAATTATTTTTTTTCCCATCCCCCCATCTCCCCATCCCCCCAGGGCTAATTCATTTTCAACGGAGAAATTGATTTGTGAAGGAGAGATAATGCAAACAACGGAAAAATCATCTTTCCCC
>NZ_JADEWG010000335.1 GCF_015207735.1 [Phormidium] sp. LEGE 05292 | reverse complement strand
CCCCCCCACCTCTTTCTCCCAGTCCCCAGCAGACATTTGGGCTAACCAAGTAGATGCAGTAGTCATACCCGCTACGGCTTGTGGTGGTAGTGCTATACTTAGTTTCAGCCAATTGGGGGTGCAAATCATTGCTGTTGCAGAAAACCAAACCCAGATCCAAGTCCCTCCAGAACCGCTGGGCATGAAAGTATTGCGAGTAAACTCATATTTAGAGGCACTGGGCGTTTTAGTCGCCCATAAAGCAGGTATTAGTCCATCTGCTCTCACCCCAGCTATCTCGTCCATTCGTAGTCTTGAAAAAAAAACTGGTGAAAGATCCATTACCGAACGAACCGGAAATTGAACCCTTGACGCGCTCCCAACTCCTAGTAGCTATGGGAGTAACAGCTGTAATCTTGCTCGTAGTTGCTAAACTATGGCTGCAACTAGGGTCTGTTTCCCTTTTATCTATCAAACTAACAGGGTTAGACGCTCTCTTAGGCGTAGGTCTAGGCTGCTTAATTACTGGCGCAAGTTCTCTAGTCTATCGCCTGTGGCCTGCTTATCGCAAAAGTGCAGATATATATTTGAATTTGGTGCTAAAACCCTTATTTTGGCCTGATTTAATTTGGCTGGGATTACTGCCCGGTTTAAGTGAAGAGTTATTGTTTCGCGGCGTAATGTTGCCTGCTTTGGGTTTAGATACTTCTGGCTTAGTGGTGTCTAGCCTTTGTTTTGGCATTCTCCATTTAAGTGGCTGGGAACAGTGGCCTTACGCAATTTGGGCAACAGTGGTAGGGTTACTTTTAGGTTTCTGTGCCCTTTCCACAGGCAATTTGTTGGTGCCGATCGTCGCTCACATCTTTACTAATCTACTTTCTAGTTTCCTGTGGAAGCTAGACAAGGGGGGAGCCTCGAATTCGCTCAACTGAGCAACATTTATCGCTTAATCCAGGGTGTAGGGAATGACACCTCACCCCGGATTTACAAATTTGTGGTTTATTAGAATTTAAGAAAACTTGTTAGAGGTAAAAATAACCTAAATATTACTCTAGTAGGTTTTTTATTACAGGTGCTTTTTTGGGCGTTTACCTTGAAAATAAAAAACGCCCGAAACTTGGGGGCGTCAATCATCAGGGTGCATCTACATTTATTAGTTTAGCTTACTGAGGGGTTTCACCCCTCACCCCCCCTCGAAATTTTACAAAACTTAATATTTATCTTGCAGAAGCAGGGCACAAGGGACTGGGGAGATGGGGGAATGGGCAGGGCTAATTCATGGTCATCAAATAAAATTAACTGGATGGGGGGACAAGGGGACAAGGAGACAAGGGGACAAGGGGAAAGATGATTTTTCCGTTGTTTGCATTATCTCTCCTTCACAAATCAA
>NZ_JADEWG010000093.1 GCF_015207735.1 [Phormidium] sp. LEGE 05292 | reverse complement strand
CCCCCCATCTCCCCATCAGCCTAAATATTCAATTTAAATGCGTAGCAGTTTACTAAGCTGTTCGGCATTTAAAAATTTCAGCTTCCTGTGCAGTGAAGCAATTTCATCCACAGCTTAAAAAACAGCAGCTCTCCGCTTGATTTTGGTACAGTGAAGGGTTAGCCAATCGGCTTATTATTTTGATATGGAAGTAGCAATAATAGACGATCGCTATGTCAATTTTTATACTTTATAAGAATTTAATTCAAATTCACGATGGAGAGAACTCGCGAGTTTATCGTGCCAGACGAATTGAAGATGAGCAACCCGCAATCCTGAAAATTCTCAAAGCAGAATATCCCACTCCTGACCAACTCAGACGCTATCGGCAGGAGTATCACTTAACGCGGCAACTTCAATTACCCAAAGTGATTAAAGCTTATGGGTTAGAGGAATGGCACAGAACGCTAGTGATTATTTTGGAAGATTTTGGGGGAGTGGCGTTGAAAGAATGGTTGAAACAATACCCCCAAGGACTACCGATCGACCTATTTTTGCTCCTGGCATTTAAAATCGCCGATGCCTTGGGTCAACTTCATAGTCAAGCTGTCATTCATAAAGATATCAATCCTGCCAATATTGTCGTCAACCCAGAGACAATGGCGATTAAACTGATCGATCTGGGCATTTCTACTCAACTAAGTCGGGAAATTCCTTCCCTGCAACCGCCAAGTTTTCTCGAAGGAACCTTACCTTATATTTCCCCAGAACAAACTGGACGCATGAATCGAGTGTTGGACTACCGCACAGATTTTTACTCTTTGGGAGTTACCTTTTATGAGCTATTGACGGGCAGATTACCATTTATCAGTAACGATCCAATGGAGTTGGTGCATTGCCAAATTGCCAAACAGCCCGTTTCCCTGCTAGAAATTAAGCCAGGGCAAATTCCCCCCTTTCTGGCGGAGATTGTCGGCAAATTGATGGCAAAGAATGCTGAAGATCGCTACCAAAGTGCTTGGGGACTAAAGGCAGATTTAGAAGAGTGTGCGGTGCAGTGGGAAAAAACCGGAACTATTGCGGTGTTTCCCATTGGCAGAAATGATATTTCCGATCGCTTTCACATTCACCAAAAGCTCTACGGTAGAGAACGAGAAATAGCGGCATTACTAGCAGCTTTTGAGCGCGTAGCGTCTTTGAAGGAGAATCGCGTCGCGGCAGCTAAATCAGAACCGGAAATTAAGGATGCTGCGGCTGAGATTGTCTTAGTAACAGGTTATTCTGGGATTGGTAAATCGGCGTTGGTGCGATCGCTCTACAAACCGATTACCGCAAAAAGAGGATACTTTATTTCTGGTAAGTTTGACCAGTTTCAGCGCCATATTCCCTACTCGGCGTTAGCAGATGCCTTGACAAGCTTAGTTAAACAACTGTTAGGAGAACCAGAAATAATTCTCCAACAATGGCGAGAACAATTGCTAGAGGCATTGGGAACGAACGGGCAAATCATCATCGAGGTCATTCCCGATCTAGAGTTAATTATTGGCTCTCAATCACCTGTACCCGAATTGGGAGCGATCGAAGCCCAAAATCGATTTAATCTGGTTTTTCAACGGTTTATGCAGGTATTTTGCCATCCAGAGCATCCGCTGGTGATGTTTCTAGATGACGTACAGTGGGCAGATCTGGCTACGCTAAACTTGTTGGAACGGCTTTTGGGAGATAGCCAAATCAATAATTTCCTACTCATCGTTACTTATCGAGACAATGAAGTATCGATCGGTCATCCCCTGGCTTTGGCGGTCGCTCAACTGCAACGCAAGGGAGCTAACATTGAACAGATTACCTTAACACCACTACCTTTAGACCAGATTGCGCGACTGATTGCAGACACTCTACATTGTGAAACGCGATCGATCTACAAATTAGCTGAATTAGTTCAGCGCAAAACACAGGGAAATCCATTTTTTATCAATGAGTTCCTCAAAACTCTTTATAAAGAAGGCTTGCTGGTATTCAATCACGTTTTGAAATGTTGGCAATGGGATCTGGCACAGATTGAGGGAATAGGATTTACCGATAATGTGGTGGAACTGACGCTGGGACAGTTGCAAAAATTGCCCGCATCAGTTCAGCAGGTGTTATCCACTGCTGCCTTTTTGGGAACAAACTTCGATCTCAAAACTCTCTCGTCGATCGAGAATCGAACTCCTACAGCCATCTTTACCGATCTTAAGTTAGCAATAGAACAGGGATTTGTGGTAGCGCGATCGCTCCTTGATGAGAATCTTTTGATTCAAAATTATCAGTTTGTACACGATCGCATTCAACAAGCCGCTTACGCACTAATTCCTGAATCAGAGCAAGCCAAAACTCATTATCAAATCGGTCAACTGTTGCTTTCTAGAATACCCCCAGAAGCAAGAGAAGACCACATTTTTGAACTTGTCAATCAACTCAACTATGGAACTGCTTTAATTAGCGATCGAATCGAACGCGATGAGCTAGCTCAACTCAATTTTTTGGCTTGCCGCAAAGCCAGAACGGGAATTGCCTATCAAGCCGTTCTTGAGTATGCCGCAATTGGACTTAATTTGCTGGGTAATGAAGCTTGGCAACGTCAGTATGCGATTACTTTGCGATTGCATGAACTCGTAGCAGAGGCGGCAGCCATTACTGGTGATTTTGATGTCATGTATCGATCGATTAATGCGGCGATCGAGCAGGGCAAGACAGTCTTAGAGCAATTGCAAGTTTACCTGATTAAAATCCAAGCTTTAACTACTCAAAATAAGTTTTCAGAAGCGATCGCTTGCGGTCAGTTAATCATGGGAAAATTAGGCATTAATTTTCCTGATTGTGTTACCCCAGTTGAACTGCAAAAAGAAACAGAAGAAATTAAAGCCTTAATTGGCGATCGCTCTATTGAGGAATTATTGCACCTTCCGGCAATGGTAGATCCTGAAAAACTGGCGATTATGAAAATAGCTGGCAGAATGATTCCAGCTTGCTATTTTACTGCCTCTCCTCTGTTTCCATTGTTAGCTAGCCTACAGGTAAAGTTATCGCTTCAGTATGGGAACAGTCCGATTTCATCAACAGGTTATGGTGATTATGGAATCTTTATTCTCAACTTTCAAAAAGATATCGCCACCAGCAATCAATTTGGTCAATTAGCCTATAGTGTAGCCTCTACCGCGAAGGATAAAAGTATTCAAGCTGTCACGTTTGTTCCTGTTGGATTGCATTTGTATCATCATCAACACCATCTACGGGATACTCTTCCTATTCTTCGGGCTGGCTATCAAGCTGCATTGGAGGTAGGTAAGTTAGAGTATATCGGTCATAATGTTCACGGATTTTGTGTGAATTCTTTCTGGTGTGGTCAAATTTTGACAGAATTAGAACCTCAAATTCGTGCCTACCGTCAGATGATGCTCAAATTAGATTTAGTTCCCATATCTAAATATTGTCTTATAATTTTAGAAACGATTTTATTATTAAGTAACTCTGCCGAAAATCAGGTTTTTAATATAGAAAATGATAATGATACATGGAATTCGGACTTTTTAAATTCTGATGATGCTACTCGAATACTTTATTTTTATCTTCACAGAGCCAGCTTAAGATTTATCTTTGGACACATTGCTCTAGCGCAAACTGATGCAATACAGG
The DNA here is from genome assembly GCF_015207735.1 of [Phormidium] sp. LEGE 05292. GTDB lineage: Bacteria > Cyanobacteriota > Cyanobacteriia > Cyanobacteriales > Aerosakkonemataceae > Floridanema. The sequence goes on along the minus strand of NZ_JADEWG010000093.1, from coordinate 22,000 downwards.
CTAGACAATATATAGTTGGTGGGACAGCAACAATCTGTGAAGCTGGCTTTTATTTTTATGATTCTTTAATTGCTTTAGCAACTGTTTCTGAATCTCCTAAAAAGCTAGAAATTCAACTGCAACAAGTAGAAGAAAATCAGGCAAACTTACAACTTTGGGCAACTTATGCGCCGATGAATTATTTGCATAAATGGCAGTTGGTAGAAGCCGAAAAGTATCGAGTTTTAGGAAAGAAGTTAGAAGCTATAGAAATGTACGATCGAGCGATCGCTGGAGCTAAAGCGAACGGATATATTCAAGAGGAAGCCCTTGTTAACGAACTCGCTACCAAGTTTTACCTGAGTTGGGGTAGGGAAAAAGTCGCTCAAGTGTATCTGCAAGAGGCGCACTACTGCTACCTGCGCTGGGGTGCAACTGCAAAAATTCAACACTTGGAAACTCAGTATCCCCAGTTTTTTGTTAGTGAACGATCGCCTCATTTGCCCACTTCCCGTACTTCTATCAGTACCACTGGTAGTACTAATAATAGTGCGGTACTCGATTTGTCTACGGTGATGAAATCCTCTCAAGCGATCGCCAGTGAAATCGTATTAGAAAATCTGTTGCAAACTTTGATGAAAATTATGCTAGAAAATGCGGGCGCACAAATGGGTTGTTTGCTGTTACCAACATCAACAACTTCAAGCACATTGAAAAATTTCTCGATCGCCATTTACAGCAATACTAGTACTGCTAACCTTTCTCTTACTCAAGCGATCGATCTAATTCTGCCAGAGTCTGTGCTGCATTATGTGGCGCGTACTCATGAAAGTGTGATTCTCGACAATCCAGTTAAGTCTGGTAACTTCAGCCGCGATCTTTATATTCAATCAATTAAACCGCTTTCTATCTTATGCTATCCCTTGCTAAATCAAGGTGAGCTTGTGGCGATCGTTTATTTGGAAAATCAAGTCACTACGGGAGCTTTTACTAAGGATCGGGTAGAATTCTTGCAATTACTGAGCGGACAAGCAGCGATCGCTATTACTAATGCACAACTTTATACAAAAGTCAAGCATAGCGAACAACAGCTAAAGCAATTTCTGGAAGCAGTTCCGGTTGGTATTGGCATATTAGATGCTAATGGTCTTCCTTACTATGCCAATCAACGAGCTAAAGAGCTATTAGGTCAGGAAATTGTTCCAGATGCAACGGTTGAGGAAATTGGGCAGGTTTATCACATATATATTGCCGAAACTCAAGAACCTTACCCCAACGAAAAATTGCCGATCGTGAGAGCTTTAAAGGGAGAAGCTTCTAGCGCTGATGATGTGGAAATTCATCAAGACGATCGCATTATTCCCTTAGAGTCATGGGGAACACCGATTTACAATGAAGTGGGTGAACTTCAATATGCGATCGTAGTATTTCAAGACATCACCCAACGGAAACAAGCCGAAAAAATTCTCAGCAATTACAATCGCACTTTAGAACAGCAAGTAGCAGAGCGCACCGCAGAACTACAACGCGCCAATCAGCAATTAGCTCGACTGGCAACGTTAGATGGTTTGACAAAAATTGCCAATCGTCGTCGCTTTGATGATTATTTGGCGATCGAGTGGCAACGGCACCTGCGGGAACAACAATCTCTGGCATTAATTCTAATTGATATCGATTATTTCAAACGGTACAATGACCACTACGGACATCAAGGCGGTGATGAGTGTTTGATTCGAGTGGCTCAGACTCTAACTGAAGTCCCCCAGCGTTCCAGTGATTTAGTGGCTCGTTATGGCGGTGAAGAATTTGCAGCAATTTTGCCTAATACCGATCTCAATGGTGGATTAATGATAGCTGAGTCGATGCGACAGGCGATCGCATCTCTGGCTATTCCCCATGCTCAGTCGGATGTGAATGAATATATTACCTTGAGTTTGGGTGTGGCGGTTCTCATTCCCACTATCGATCAAAATCCAGAGGACTTAATTGCCAAGGCTGATGAAGCACTCTACAATGCCAAACATCAGGGGCGCGATCGCGCGATCGCTTTCACTTAAAATAAACGTAAAATTTCTGCTATTACTATATCTACAGCACGCTGAACGGGGAAACTCAACTCCAAACCAAAGCCTAAATTTTCTGCTTCTATCAAATAGACAGTTATATCATGGGGAAAGTCTTGTTTAAAGATTTTGCGTCCAGCTGCGATCGCATGATGCCAGCGAAAATCGTGTAAAGTGTAACTGGCTTCTGGCAACTCTGCTAAAACTTCTCCTGGCACCTGATAAACTGCTCCCGGTTCCGAACCAGTGTTACTAGCATCAATAATAATTAAAGATGTGCTACCTCGTGCTTGGAACATCACATCTATCCCACCTGTACCGCAGTCAAAAACTCGTACATTATTTTGGGGATTTTCTGCTAAGTGATGTTGCAAGCGTTGAGCAACTATTACACCTACACCATCATCACTTCGATTTAAATTGCCACAGCCAATGATTGTTAGCATGGAAGCAGGAAAGGAATTAATTTATTGAGAAAGTATCACTTTAATAACTAATCTAGAATAAATTAATCTGACGAAAAATTTCTCAAAGTAACCAACGATGAACAAAATAATTTCCACAGGTAGATCGATCGCCATCAGATACAATCAAAGAAACTTCTAATCGGGAGTCTTTATTGTGACTACAGCATCAAACAAAGAACCAGCGATCGTTCGGACAGAAAGAGGATTAACGATCGCAGGTACACGCATCACTCTCTACGATGTAATGGATTATCTTACTGCTGGCTATCCAGCAAAACTAATTCGGGAAAAACTATCTCTGAGCGAGCATCAAGTTACTTCTGCTCTATCCTATATCGAAGCTCATCAAGCTGAAGTAGAAGCCGAGTATCAAGAAGTTTTACAAATCGCCCAAGAGAATCAGCAATATTGGGAAAATCGCAATCGCGAACACTTTTCCCAACTTGCCGCAATGCCCCCAAAATCAGGTCAAGAAGCTCGACGTGCTAAACTCCAAGCTTGGCAGGAAAGGCTTAAATCCAAAGTATGAATTTTCTCATCGACCATAATTTAAAAGGGCAAGCTACTCTTTTGTGGGGAACAATCGCTGCTGAAGGATGGCTGGAAGTTTTGCCCATTCGCTTTGTCTTATTTGAAGAAGTTGGTTTGTCTCAAAATAGTAGCGACCGAATTGTTTGGGAATTCGCTCAAACAAACCAGATGATTATATTAACTGCAAACCGAAACATGAAAGGGGTGGATTCACTAGAACAAATAATTCGTGAAGAAAATACAACCACATCGTTGCCTGTCGTTACGGTTGGAAACAAAGAAAGACTTGATGAGCAAATTTACCGTGAGCGATGTGCTATTCGTGTAGTTGAAATCTTATTTGACCTTGAGAACTATCTGGGAGTTGGTCGCCTTTATATCCCATAGTTGCCAAGTTCTACATCTGTGGTTAAAAAACTCTTTCGAGAGGCAGATTTTGTCAAATAGAATCCTTGCCAAAACCTACCCCTAATTTTAGGATCAAGCTGTTCTAAATCTTGCCAATTCCTCTCCGGTTTTAGCATCATGGGCATGAACTGTACAAACTAAGCAAGAGTCGAACGATCGCGCAACGTGACCAACTTCGATCGGATCGCTAGGATCGGCAATCGGTGTACCCACTAAAGCTGATTCGATCGGCCCCAATTTACCTTCACCATCGCGAGGCCCAACATTCCAAGTCGTCGGCGCGACAATCTGGTAATTTTTAATCTTACCTTTCTCCAATTCAATCCAGTGACAGAGCGCACCCCTAGCAGCTTCCGTTGCGCCCCAGCCCCGACCATCTTTTTCGGTTGGTTTAATGTAGAAAGGCTCATTTAACCGGAACTCTCGCAAACAGCGTTCCGCTTGACGATACAGCTTGACAGATTCGTGCATTCGTGCTAGCTGCCGGAGATGAATGCTAGCACCACCCATTTTCTGGAAACAATCGAGGATAAAGCGATCGTAGTGCTGCCAATCTTCCCCATGCTTGCCACCTGCCACTATTTGTCGTGCTAATGGCCCTGTTTCTAAGCGTCCGAGTTCGATATGACGCACTGCACTAGACCAGGAATAACTGTTATCAAAATCTTGGGTGTTCTTCTCTGTGGGTTTGGTAGTGCGATCGAACGGATGAACATCTTTGTTGCCTTCATCATACCAAGAGTGAGTTGTATTCTCACGGGCAAAGCTGTGATCCATCAGGGAGTGAGTATCGCTAAAGCTGTCATACACCCCACTCTTCATAATCACGGCTGCATTTCTGCCTTCAATAGTCGGTTTTTGATACTTATCTTCGTGTGGCAGATATCCCCAAGTGATGTATTTTCCAACACCAACGCCGTACTTATCCAACCCAATATCTAAACCCATCCGCCAATAAAAACCTAGATCGGAATTAGCGTGTTTTGGGTCTTCCTCCAACCATGCCATAAAATCATCGTAAGTTTGAATTTGTTCGTAGCGTTCTAACGAACATCCCAACCAGGCAGGTTCTAACCAATTAGTGCGAAAATATTCCAATATTGACCAAGCACGGGTGACATCAGTTAAGGTAGGGGCGCACATTACACCACCCGGCACCATATAACTAGAATGCGGCCATTGTCCACCCAATAAAGCATAAATTTCTACAGGTTTGGCGGAGATAGTTACTCCTAATTCGTAGGACTTACCCGTAAAAGGAGCGAACCTCCGACAAGCTTCTTCATAGAATGAACTATGTTGGTATTTTTTATGGGTTAGATCGATCGCAAATAACCCGTAAAAATAGCGGGGAATACTTTGGATTGTTTCGGCTAATTGCCCTAAGTTTCTCCCTAAAATTGCATTGCGCGGTACTTCTGTTTCCCAGGCGGTGTCTAATGCCCAAGCCGCAGAACTCAGGTGAGAAGCGCCACAAATTCCGCAAGCACGAGGGGTTACTATTAATCCGGCTTGGGGGTCTTTGCCTCGTAAAATAATTTCAAAGCCGCGAAATAGTTCGGCGTGAGTCCAGGCGTTTGTGACGTATCCATCTTGTATTTCTACTCTTACATCTAGGTCGCCTTCTACTCTTCCGACTGGTGAAATGTCTAAGGTTTGAACTGGCATTCTATATTTTCTCCTCTCTTTATTTGTCATTAGTCATTTTTTTAGAACGCAGATGAATGCAGATAAACGCAGATGTTCTTTACAGCTTTTTGTGGGGTGCAAAAGTTTTGTTTTTTACCACAGATGTCCACAGATGGACACAGATGTTCTTCAAATGACAAATGACTAGTGACTAAACTGTGAAAATGTCTTCTTCTGCCCATTCGGGGGTTGCATCTTTTGCTACAACTGTGAATAGGGCGTAGTCTTTTTTGTTGACTCCGGTTGGCAGTTCTTTGGGTACGCCCATGACGGTTTGGGTTTTGAAGACTGTGCCCGGTTTGAGGTCGTGGAAGGGAAATTCTGGTTCGGTGCAACCGATACAGGGCATTCCGGCACGAGTTTTGGAGGAGACTCGGTTCCATAAAATGCGGTTGCAAGAGGAGTGTGTCATCGGTCCCCGGCAACCTAAGTCGTAGAACAGGCAACCTTTGCGCTGTCCAAACTCACCACTGGAAGCTTTATAGGCAAAGTGAATGTTGCGGGTGCAGCCTGTTTGGGTAAAGCTTTTGAAGAAGGTTTGGGGACGGTGTAGTTCGTCTAAGGTGATGTCTGCGATCCGTCCGGTGGCGATCGCAACTAGAATTTGAGTAATCCAGTCTGGGTGTGCCGGACATCCGGGAATGTTAATTACTGGTAGTCCGCCTTTAGAAACGTAGTCTTTGCCTAAAAAACCGCCTTCTTTACGTTTGAGAAATTGTAATCCTGAAGAGTCGCTGGGGTTGGGTGCCATCGCCGGAATGCCGCCCCAAGTGGCACAGTCTCCCACTGCAACTACAAAACTCGCTACTTTTGATAAGTCACTCAGCCAATCTTTCATTGCTCGATGGGCAAAGCGGTTCCAAGTACCTGTACCGTTGGGAGCATTGACTACAGATCCCTCAAATACCAGGATATCTAGGGGAATTGTACCTTTTACGCAATCCCACAGCAATTTTTGCAAGTTTTCACCTAGTTCGACTCCCAATGAGGGATGCCACAAAATGTTAATGCCAAAGTCAGTCACTAAGTCGCAAGCACTAGGTTCTTCTGCATTTAAAAAGGACATGGTGTTGCCAGAACAGGCTCCACCTTGAAGCCAAAGGACATTGACCATACGCCACCTTCGATCGACAATTTGTTGCAAATTTTTCACAAGAATTGAGAGGCGATACGTGCTACGCACACGCTACGCGAACGCGCCGCCTGTTACCCAATTTTTGAGTGTATAACTTTTATCATATTATCCATCTTTTTTTCAGTTCTTTATTTAAATAATCTAACTCAACAAAATTTTATATTTAGCGAAATCAGACCATATATTTATTACCAGGAAGTCATAAGAATATTTCCTATTTTCACGGGCAATAGCAACATAAGCATATTAATCTGAATAGAATTGTGTATCTTGAAACAATAATTAATTTTCTTAAAATTAATTATTGTTGTGGGGTTTAAATCTTGGCAACAGAGGGCAGATCGCACAGTTTTTCCTTGTTTTACTATTTTTTTATTTTTGGTAACTTAGTAACATTTTTTCGCCTGATTTTAACAGTAAAAATGTTTTTATTTTCTTCCATTTAAAAATGTTGCCAACAATAGAATCAATTGCTTAAAAAATGTAAATTTTTATAAAATACTTTGCTAAAGTGCGGAAAATTTAGTAATTTTAAGATTGATTTAGTTATGATAGGTTGAAAAAATAATTAAGAATTGATAGGCAAATAAATTGAGGAGAGATAGTAGTGGCATCAAGCATGAGTGAGGTGGCAGTAAAAACTGCGATCGCTGCTATTGAATCGGAATCAGCAACTTTAGCAGAAAAAATCGAGATGCTGATTGAATTAGGAATAGAATTGCAAAAAAAGCCGAAAGAAATTCAAGATTTCTGGAATGCTGTGTCACTGTATTCTCATGCCTTGGAATTGTGTCAAGAACAGTATCCTTTTCTGAAAGCAAGGGTGCTCACAGGAATGGGAACGGCATTGCGATCGATCCCCAACGAAGGCGCAGATTTGTTACAACAAGCTAGGGAATGTTATCAAACGGCCTTGCCTTTGTTGCAAGCTTATGCTTCACCAGAAGAAGTAGCAGAAACGGAAATGAATCTAGGTTTGGTTTTACAAGCTTTGGTTCCTTTTCATCAAGCTAGATTGGTAGATAGCATCCAGTTATATCAGCGGGCTTTAAGGGTATTTAAGGGCGATACTTATCCCCAAGAATTTGCGATTTTGCATAATAATATTGCGATCGCTTACCTTTCCATGCCAATGTCATCAGAAGGGGAAGATATGCGACAGGCTTTAGCTGTACAATCTTTTCAACAAGCTTTGGAATGGATCTCTCTGATTGACCATCCTAACGAGTATGGAATGCTACAAAATAATTTGGGCAATGCTTTACAATATTTACCAAGTGCTCATGCGGTAGATAATAATTGGCGGGCAATTAGAGCTTATGATGAAGCTTTGAAAGTGCGAAATAAACGAGATACGCCGATCGAATATGCCAATACTTTAGCTAATAAAGCTAACGCTTTAAGCAATCTCCCTGACGATTCGGAATTTCCCGAAGCGGGTAACAATCTTCACTTGTTGCAAGCAAGGGAATATTATCAGGAAGCTGCTGCTATTTTTCGTCAATATGGCAGGTTTGAACAGGCGGAAATGGTGGAACAGGCGATTAGTGAGTTGTAGATTTATCACTTTTGTCAGGCATTTTTTAAACCGCAGATGAACGCAGATGAGATTTACTATTTTTTAGGAGAAGGCAATGAATGAAGTTCTAAATGATCCACTGGTACGTTATTTTATCTCTAGCTTTTTTGCGGGAGATATTAACTTGATTACCGGAATAGTTTGGTTGGGGATTGCGATCGCTTTTTCAATTCTTGGAGGTGCGATCGGTGGCATATTATTAGCAGGAAAAGATCTCGGTTATCGACTAGCGGCGATGATTGGGGGATTATTTGGCCCAGCAGCAATAATTCCTGCTACTGTGCTTGGGTTAATTGTACTGGCAATTAATTAATTTTAAACCGCAAAGAACGCAAAGAGCGCAAAGAAAGGAGAAAAAGTTATGTTAGAAGTGGGTTGGTTTTCTACGAAGTTACTGTTTAAAGGGAAGTTATTACGGAATCCAGATTATTTTGCTAGACAAACTACTATTGGTGTGATAATTGGCTGTTTGTTATTAGTAGGACTGGATAAGTTAGGTGCCGAAATATGGTTATCAATTCCAGTATCGGGGTTTTTGACTGGGGTATTGATGCCGTTTTTACTCAAAGATGTGAAAATGCAATAAATGACGAACGATCGCAGTCCGACACTGGAAGAATTGGTACAGGAAATTAATCGCTATGAGGCGATCGCTTCTGAGTGGGATGAGTCACAACGGGTAGTATTAATGGCGTGGAAAAGGGCGATCGAAGCTTTGCATCGTGAAGCTTTGATCCGCCTAATTCGGAGTGTGAAACAAGATTCATTATCTGCTTTGCGGCGTGCGGCGGAAGATGAGGTAGTTTACGGTTTATTGCGTTATTATGATTTGGTAAAATCGCCTCAACCGTCTTTAGAAGAAAGAGTTAAACTTGCTTTGGCGGAAGTTAGACCGGGATTACAAAGTCATAATGGAGATGTGGAACTGGTGGCGATCGATCTCCCTACCGTTAAAGTTAGATTAACAGGAACTTGTAGTAACTGTCCCGCTTCAACTCTTACTTTAACTGACAGTGTGGAACAAGCAATTAAGCGTTACTGTCCAGAGATTACCCAGGTGATAGCTGTAGCAAAAGATAATTTTTTGCCTAGTCAAAATTTATCTCAATCTGTTGATTCTGGATGGATCGAGTTAACGTCACTCGCTGAAGTTCCTACCCAAGGAGTTTTAGCGATGAAATTGTTAGGTAAATCGCTAATATTATCTAAAGTTGGTTCTCAAGTTGTCTGTTATGAAAACGCTTGCAGTCATTTTGGTGAACCATTAGATTCTGGGAATGTTAGCAATGGAATTTTAACTTGTCCTAGTCATAAGTTTCGCTATCGTTTGGAAACTGGGGAATGTTTGACTTCTCCAGAAATGTCTTTGCAATCTTATCTGGTACAAGTAGAAGATGGACGGGTATTTGTTCAAATAAAGCGATAGCGATCGCTATTTTGTGTTAAGTATCTGCTTTCTATCAAAATGTGATTGACAAACTCGCAGATATGATTTAGCGATGAAAAATGAAAAAGGAAAAATTTTTTTAATAGCTAAAAACTATTTTTAATGATGATTGAATTTAACCCTAACAGATCAAAGATAGCGATCGTACTTTCACCTCATCTAAATATTAGTCTTCCGTTTTTTTATGATAACTCCAGAAGCAATTCCCTCTCTCCTTCTCTCACCTCAAGGTGCAAAGGTTATTATTGGTGGTTTGGGAGATTCTATCATCCCGACTCCGATCGCACCTACTCCGAATACTTTATTTGGCCCCAGGGGTATTTGTTTAGTTGATAATAGTTCTTTGTGGGTGGTGGATACGGGACATCATCGTTTGTTAGGATGGCGATCGCATCCGCAATCAGATAATCAACCAGCAGATTGGATAATCGGACAACCTGACTTTTTTAGCGAAGGTAAAAATGCTAACGGTAATCCTACTGCTTCTACTTTAAGTGTTCCGACGGGAATTTGTATTTGTGGTGAAGGTTTAGCTGTTGCTGATGCTTGGAATCATCGAGTTTTGATTTGGAAAAAAATCCCAGAAGATTCTCATGTTCCTGCTGATATTGTGTTAGGACAAGCTGATTTTTTGCAAGGGGAACCTAATCGAGGATTTGTGGATACGGAGTGCGATCGCTTGCATTGGTGTTATGGTGTTTTCTATCATCAAGGCAAGTTATTTGTTGCTGATACTGGAAATCGTCGAGTTTTGATTTGGAATCAGTTACCAGAGACAAACGGACAACCTGCGGATTTAGTTTTAGGACAACCTGATTTTACCTCCCGCAATGAGAATGGCGGCGGAACACCGACTGCGGCGAGTATGCGTTGGTGTCACAGTATTGCAATTTGGCAAGGTAATTTAGTAGTAGCGGATGCGGGAAATAATCGGATTATGTTGTGGGAAGGTATTCCCAAAGAAAATAATACTCCCTGTGTAGCAGTGTTGGGACAGTCTAATTTTGAGCAAGTAGAACTGAATCGAGGGGTTTACTTTCCAAGTGCAGCTAGTTTAAATATGCCTTATGGGGTGACGGTGGCGAAAGATTGGTTATTAGTTGCTGATACTGCTAATTCTCGCTTATTAGGTTGGCAGTTTTCTGAGGATTTGCACTTGCTTCAAGGTACACCTGCGAATGCTTTGATTGGACAATCAGATTTTCAAAGCAAAGGAGAAAATCGAGTTTATGGATTACCGATGCGTGATAGCTTTTGCTGGTGTTATGGAGTACAAGTTTGTGGGGATACAGTTGCGATCGCCGATTCAGGGAACAATCGAGTTATGCTGTGGAAGTTAAATAATCCTTAATTGATGTTTACTAAGAAAGGTTGAAATTTTGGTCAATCTGACTTGCGATCGCTTAAATATAAGTATGGAAAAAAAAACGATTGCAGTAAACAGTAAAACCCTAAGTACATCTGCGTTCATCCGCGTACCCTACGGGAAAGCTATCGCTTACATCTGCTTTCATCTGCGTTCTAAAAAAACGAACGCAGCAAACAGTAAAGCTAAATGTACATCTGTGTTCATCCGTGTTCATCTGTGGATATCTGTGGTAAAAAATCCGAAAAGAGAGAATCTTTTGTTTTAGAGATTTTTTTGAACCACGTTCGCGTAGCGTGCGCGTAGCGCGTAAGGCACGAAGGACACGAAGAAAGAAGAAGAAAGAAAAGATAAGATTCTAATTTTAACAAAATGATAACCGATATTAACAAGCCAAATTTATTAAATATAGCTGAAGAAATCCGAGTACGTGGTACAGTCCAAGGAGTAGGATTTCGCCCGACAGTTTATCGCCTTGCTAAACTTTGTAATTTGCGAGGTGAAGTTTGTAATGATGGAGAAGGCGTACTGATTCGAGTTGTGGGAACTGCTGAAGCTGTAGAAACTTTTGTCGATCGACTTCAAGAAGAATGTCCGCCTTTAGCAAAAATTGAAGCGATCGCACGTTCTCCCCTACCTCAACCACCAAATTACACTGATTTTATCATCACTCAAAGTATCAGTAATAAAGTTAAAACCAGCATTACTCCCGATGCTGCAACTTGTCCTGAATGTAAAGCGGAAATATTCGATCCTTTTAGCCGTTGGTATCGCTATCCTTTTACTAATTGTACTCATTGCGGCCCTCGATTAAGCATTGTTCGCGCTATTCCTTACGATCGCCGCAACACCACCCAGGCAAATTTTCAAATGTGTGCGGATTGCGCGAAAGAATATGCAGATGTGACAAATCGCCGCTTTCACGCCCAACCTGTCGCCTGTCATTTTTGTGGCCCAAAAGCTTGGTTAGAACGAGCGGATGGTAAACCGATTGTATCAGATATGTTCTCAATGTTGGACGATGTGGACGCAGTTTGTACCCTGTTGCAACGAGGAGAAATTGTTGCTATTAAGGGCATTGGTGGAATTCATATTGCTTGTGATGCCACCAACGAAACCGCAGTACAAAAACTGAGAGAACGCAAGCATCGCTATCATAAACCCTTTGCTTTGATGGCAAAGAATTTAGAAATAATCGAGAAGTATTGCGTTATTAATGACTTGGAAAGGGAACTGTTAGAAAGTGCTGCTGCTCCCATTGTACTATTGAAATTAAAAGAACACAATACAGAAATTCCTAAACCTATTGCTGCTTCGGTTGCGCCTAATATTAAATCTCTCGGTTTTATGTTGCCTTATACGCCGTTGCATCATCTGATTTTGCGGCGAATGGAACGTCCGATCGTCCTCACTAGCGGCAACATTTCCGATGAACCACAATGTATTAGTAATGAAGTAGCAAAAGAGAAGTTGAGTAAAATCGCTGATTATTTTTTACTGCACGATCGAGATATTGCCAATCGGGTTGATGATTCAGTAGTCAAAGTAGTAGGAAATCGCCCCCAAATCCTCCGCCGTGCGCGTGGTTATGCACCCGCACCAATCCGCTTACCATCGGGATTTGAACAAGCTCCTCTTATTTTAGCAATGGGGAGTGAATTGAAAAATACTTTCTGTTTGTTGCGAGAGGGAGAGGCGATTTTATCTCAGCATTTGGGGGATTTAGAAAATGTGGCGGCGCTGACAGCTTATCGGGAAACATTGGAACTTTATTTGCAATTGTTTGAACATAAACCAGAAGCGATCGCACTAGACTTTCATCCCGAATATCTCTCGACCAAAATAGGTAAAGAATTAGGAATAAATCCCGTCTATTCTATTCAACATCATCACGGCCATATTGCAGCTTGTATGGCAGAAAATGGGATCAGTTTAGAGACTAAACCGATTTTAGGAATTGCCTTAGATGGTTTAGGTTATGGTGAAGATGGCACGCTTTGGGGTGGAGAATTTCTCTTAGCAGACTATCGCAGCTATGAAAGATTGGCAACCTTCAAACCAATTGCTATGTTAGGAGGAGAACAGGCGATTTATCAACCTTGGCGGAATACTTACGCTCACCTGATGACTGGGTTTAATTGGGAGGAATTGGAGGTAAAATATAAAGAGTTAGAAATTGTGGAATTTTTAGATAAACAACCGCGATCGCTCTTAAACCAAATGTTAGCAAAAGGGATTAATTCTCCTTTAGCTTCTTCCGCCGGACGCTTGTTTGATGCGGTAGCTGCTGCTTTGGGAATTTGTTGCGATCGTGCAAGTTATGAAGGACAAGGTGCAATCGAATTAGAAGCTTTAGTTGATGACATTGATGAAGAAACAGGATATCCTTTTGAAATCATATCTGCCCCAATTTCCTATTTAGAACCTCGGAAAATGTGGCAAGCATTGTTAACAGATTTACAACAAGGAGTTTCCCAGAGAGTGATAGCGACTAGATTTCATTTGGGATTGGCAAAAGCGATCGCATCAATGGTAAATCATTTGCGAGAAACTCACTCTTTTACTCAAGTTGCTTTAACAGGAGGTGTCTTTCAAAATCAGGTGTTATTAGAACAAGTTAGTAAACATCTAAAGATGATGGATTTAACAGTTTTAACGCATAGTTTATTGCCTGCAAATGATGGCGGATTGTCTTTGGGACAAGTTGCGATCGCAGCAGCAAAATCAATTCAAAAAGGTAACATAAAATGTGTTTAGGAATCCCTGGTCAAATTGTCGAAATAACAGACGTTAAAAATAAACTCGCTACCGTCGATATTAGCGGCGTAAAACGTCAAGTTAACATTGCTTGCATCGTCGATGATACTCATCCCGTAGAATCTTGCTTAGGAGATTGGGTATTAGTTCACGTCGGTTTTGCCATGCAACGAATCGACCCCAAAGAAGCAGCAGAAACCCTAAAATTACTGGAGGAACTAGCAGAAATTCAAGAATCCCTAACTGTTAGTAATTAACTTTTTACAAATGACAAATGACAAACTAATATGAAATACATCAACGAATTTCGCGATCCCCAAAAAGCGCAAATATTAATAGAACAAATTCAACAAATAAGCAACCAAATTTCCAGCGACAAACCGATTAAAATCATGGAAGTTTGCGGCGGACATACCCATGCAATCTTTAAATATGGACTAGAAGATTTGTTACCAAAAACGATCGAACTAGTTCACGGCCCCGGTTGTCCAGTATGTATAATGCCAAAAGGTAGACTCGATGATGCGATCGCCTTAGCACAACAACCTAACATTATTTTCACAACTTTTGGCGATGCGATGCGAGTTCCCGGATCTAAATATAGCTTGCTGCAAGCTAAAGCGAATGGTGCAGATATTCGCATGGTTTATTCGCCTTTGGATGCGCTACAAATCGCTAAACAAAATCCCGAAAAAGAAGTGGTGTTTTTTGCGATCGGATTTGAAACAACCGCACCTAGCACTGCTTTAACTGTACTCCAGGCGGAGAGCGATCGCGTAGAAAATTTTAGTTTATTTTGCAATCATGTATTAGTTGTACCAGCATTAGAAGCATTATTAGCTAATCCCGATCTGCAATTAAATGGATTTGTTGGCCCAGGTCATGTTAGCACAGTAATTGGTACAGAACCTTATCAAGTTATTGCCGAAAGATATCACAAACCTGTCGTAGTTTCCGGGTTTGAACCTTTAGATATTTTGCAATCAATTTGGATGGTTGTTAAACAATTGGCGGAAAAACGTTGCGAGGTAGAAAATCAATATAGTCGCTTAGTGCAATCTCACGGTAACGCCGTTGCTTTGGATGCGATGCAACGAGTGTTTGCGGTGAGAGAAGCGTTTGAGTGGCGCGGATTGGGTGATATTCCGCTATCTGGGTTGAAAATGCGTCCAGAATATGCGCGTTTTGATGCAGAGGCGAAGTTTACTTTTCCTGGAAGGCAAGTTGCGGATCACAAAGCTTGTCAGTGTGGGGAGATTTTGAAGGGTGTGCTGAAACCTTGGCAGTGTAAGGTTTTTGGCACTGCTTGCACTCCTGAACATCCCCTTGGTGCTTGTATGGTTTCTTCGGAAGGGGCTTGTGCTGCATACTATAAGTATGGGCGTTTGTCAATAGGTAAGCGGGAAGAGGTGAAAGTTAATTAGATTTGGGTTTTTTTTACCACAGATGTTAGCGCAATCTTTTGGTGGTGGAAATGAGTTGTGAAAACTTCTTCTTCTTTCTTCTCTTCTTCTTTCTTCGTGTCCTTCGTGTCTAAGTGCTACGCACCGCTACGCGAACGTGGTTCAAAAAAAATCTTTCACACAAATCATTTAAACTCACTATATGAATATCTCTCATCTAAAAATGCCGCAACGTAAGAAAAAATTTCAGGAACGCACTATTACCTTAGCTCATGGTAGCGGTGGTAGTGCGATGCGCGATTTGATTGATGATGTTTTTGTGGGTAGTTTTGATAATCCCACACTTTCTTTATTGGAAGATCAGGCGCGAATCGATTTAAATAGTTTAATGTTGTTGGGCGATCGCCTAGCGTTCACCACAGATTCTTACGTCGTTACTCCTCTATTTTTCCCTGGAGGTGATATCGGAACTTTAGCAGTTAATGGTACTGTTAATGATTTATCTGTTAGCGGTGCAAAACCGCTTTTTCTCAGTTGCAGTGTGATTCTGGAAGAAGGTTTAGAAATTGACATTCTCCGTCGAGTTGTTGATAGTATGAAAACAGCTTCTTTAGCAGTTGGCGTACAAATCGTCACGGGAGATACTAAAGTTGTTCCTCGCGGTTCTGCTGATAAATTATTTATCAATACTACTGGTATTGGTGTAATTAAAACAGGCATTTCTCCCTCTGCTAGAGAGATTCAACCAGGGGATATTGTATTAGTTAATGGTACTTTGGGCGATCATGGTGCTGCTATTTTAGTAGCAAGGGGAGAGTTATCTTTAGAAACTGATATTAAAAGCGATTGTCAACCTTTAAATGGGTTAGTTGATGCGATCGTATCCGTTTGTCCAAATGTTCGGGCGATGCGCGATGCTACTCGTGGCGGATTAGCAACAGTATTAAATGAATTTGCCCAAAGTGCAAATGTCGGAATTCGTTTACATGAATCAGCTATTCCTGTTAAAAAAGAAGTAGCTGGAATGTGCGAATTATTGGGTTTCGATCCGCTATATTTGGCAAATGAAGGTAAGTTAGTTGTGGTAGTTCCGCCTGATTCAGCAGATGAGGTTTTGGCGACAATGCGATCGCATCCCACAGGCAAAGATGCTCAAATCGTTGGCGAAGTTATTGCCAATCCTGCGGGAGTAGTATTGCTAAAAACTGACTTTGGAACAGAAAGAATCGTTGATATGTTAGTAGGCGAACAACTGCCAAGGATTTGTTAAATGCACGAATTAGGAATTACTAGAAATATTGTAGCGATCGCCACTGAACACGCCAACGGTTATCCGGTAAAAAGAGTAACTCTAGAAATCGGCAAACTAACAGCAATTTTACCTGATTCAATCCGCTTTTGTTTCGATGTTTGTTCTCAAGGAACATTGCTAGAAGGGGCGAAATTAGAAATAATTGAAATCCCTGGTTTAGCCCATTGTCGTCAATGCCAAACCGAAGTTTCTTTAGAAATGCCTTATGGGATTTGTCACGCTTGCGGTAGTAGCGATTTAGAAATTTTTCAAGGCGAAGAACTTAAAATTAAGGAATTAGAGGTAGAAGAATTATGTGTGTAACTTGCGGTTGTTCTGATGATGCAAATGTAACTGTTACCAACCCCCAAACAGGAGAACACACTCATGTTTTAGCTGACGGTACAGTTATTTCCCATTCCCATCACCACGAACATCATCACAACCATTCTGTTGCTACTGAAAATGCTCAATTGCACGCAAAAATGCACGGAAGAACAGTTACTTTAGAACAAAATATTTTAGCCAAAAACGATTTATTAGCAGCCCAAAATCGCGGTTGGTTTAAAGGTCGAAATATCTTAGCACTTAACTTAGTTAGTTCTCCCGGATCGGGAAAAACAACCTTGTTAGCCAGAACGATTCAAGATTTAAAAGACAAAGTTGCGATTAATGTAATTGAAGGCGATCAAGCAACAACAAATGATGCCGATCGCATAAAAGCCACAGGTTGCAATGTCATCCAAATTAATACAGGTGCAGGTTGTCACCTAGATGCCCAAATGGTAGAACAAGGATTACAACAACTCAACCCTCCACTTAACTCAATTGTGATGATTGAAAATGTCGGAAATTTGGTTTGTCCGGCTTTATTTGACTTAGGAGAAAGTGCAAAAGTAGCAATTTTATCGGTGACAGAAGGAGAAGATAAACCAATTAAATATCCCTATATGTTTCGTGCTAGTCAGGTGATGATAATTAATAAAATTGACTTGTTACCTTATGTGCAATTTAATGTCGATCGCTGCATCGAATACGCCCATCAAGTTAATCCTCACCTCAAAATATTTCAAGTATCTGCCACCACCGGAACAGGCTTAGAAGCTTGGTATCAATGGTTAGGTATTCGTAGGGTGCGTTAGTGTTAACGTAACGCACCTTCTTTATGCTGACAACTTGTTTTTCGTTCCCAAACTGAAAAGAGGCAGAGCCTCTATTTTTCGTTCCCAGGTTGAACCTGGGAACGAGATCTGGGAGGTTCTACCTCCCCCACTGCAAGATCTACCTTCTGCCTTCTTTTAAGACTCTGGTTTTTGTTCCGGCATTAAGCACGCATCAGAATCACAACCTGCTGGCCCTGCTTCTGTCATTTCACCCAAATCATATTGGCGCAAAGCAGTATAGAAATTATCAGTTTTCCGCCGTATTTTCACCTCGTTCATTAATTGATCATACTTTTCTTTAGAAATTGGCTCAAAGGGCAAACGAGGGAAAGTTTGCAAGTCATCAAATCTGGCTAAAAGTGCTGCTGAAATGTAGCCTTCATCATCACGAATCGCTTCGTAAATTCGATTACCCAAAGCCTCAATTTCATTTTCTCGCAATTCAATAGTCGCGCTGGTATTGTGCCGCACATAATGTTTTTGGACTTGCATATAAAAGTCCATTTGTGCCAAAGCTGAAAACTTACTAATCTCAATTTCATCAGCACCCGGTAAATCAGCCCAAAGTACAGAAACGGGAATTTCTACCAACCATTCTGAACACCGAGGATCGAAGGGATCGTTTAACAAATTCCCATTTTCATCTTTGTCAGATTGAGCCGGAATAACATTGTAACCGTAGTCAATGCAAGCAAGGGCTACAGGGTCATTTTTCCTAAAGGTAATCCGGCGAATAAATCGCTGTGCTTTTGGAGGATGCCATCCCGGAGATGCGCCAGTTAGTAATGATTTTGTTCCCGAAGGTTGAACGGTAGTGCAGCGATTTGGGCGCTTGAGATTATGGCGATCGCAATAATCCCAAACTACCCGATGCACAGTTTCTCGCCACCGATTTAAGTACTCTGCTTCCTGTTCTTTAAACTTCAACCCTTGCTCATTTTCTGGTCGGCCTTCTGTCCACCAATGCAACCAATCAACACCAAAAGCCTTCACAAAAAAGTCAAACAAACCAGTAAAAGAAACCCCTACAATTGGGTCTAATTCCCGACTATATCGATAACGAGGTTCAACAAATTTGTGATTCAAAAGTGTTGCTACAGATAAAGCACCTGCGCTGAAAGCATCCTCCTGTTCTTGGTAATTTTTAGGGTCGATTTGATTCAGGTGGATCTCCGAAAGGTTGCAATGAAAATTCGCACCGATAATTTCCAATTTTGTTAACCTAAAGGCTTTTTATCCTTTAGTTCTGGAGGTTTCCCTCATACCCATTTCTGGGATACAACTGGTCTATTCCAGTTCAGTTCAGCATATCTTTTAATCTAGTTTATCTAGATTCCGGGGACTCTTGGAGATATTATATTCTCTTCTTGCTTTTGAAGAGTTTCAATCTCTATGCGTTGCACTACCTTAGACTTTTAAATCTTCAGGTTAGCTCAGGATTAGCGTGCTAGAAAAATTTATTTCTGGTTTAGCTTTCCCTGATTTTCCCCGGTTTTTAACGTGAGGCAAAATTACTAACCACACGGGTTCAATCCCAAGCGAGCTAAACGATGTTCTAACTCATCAGGAGAAATATTAGGATAGTTTTCTTCTATCCATTCTTGAGCTTTACCTTGGTCATAAGCCTTGAGAAAATCAACTTTTAATTCAGGTGTTTTTAGTAGATCGCAGTTAGCTCTAGCAATAGCTTCTCCAGCCCACTGAATCGCACCTTCACCAGAATAATACTGTGTTCTAACAGCTGCAATTGTTTCTTCTAATGTTGGTTTATGATGAAAAACGCGAGAATGATTTGCCATTCGCAAAGCATCTCTTTCTGGATCGATTCTCCAGTTTCCATTTTCATCTTGTTGCCAAAGATTTGATTTAGCATTAGCAAATAATTCATCTTCACTAATTCCTTGGCGCATCCCCGCGGAACGACGCACGTTTCCGGCGACGACCACGACCGCAGCTTCATCAATTAATAAACAGCATTCAACGGAATTTAATTGCCGCCCTAATGCTTTGTTTAAAATTGCCGCACAACGCAGATAAAGATCGGGTAATTTAATAGGATTGGCAACTCCACCAAATCCTTTTAATCTTTCTCCTGCGGGCCGAACATTACTCAAATCTACTATTACTTTAACTTCTCCTGTAAAGCGTTCATCTGTAGATAATTCCAGTAAAGTTTGATAGGATTTTACCCAACCTCTGCGGCTGTCACCGACATAAATGGTGACTTCATTGCCAACAATTGTGATTTCGGTTTCTTCCCGTCGTTCATTGATGGGAATAGTGCCAATTTCACCTTGCAAAATAACGTTTAAATAGTTGCGAATTGGTGGTAATTGATTGATATACTTAGGTTCTAGGACGGCTCCTGTGCCGCAGCCCATCATCGCCAAGTCCATGAGCAGTCCAAAGGCTCGCCAGTCACAGATGTTGGTGCTGCTGCAATTGTATCCACCGGAAAAGTTTTCTGGTTGTTCGATCCATTCGACCCCGCCTACCCACAACCAACGACCGGAGGAAAGGGCTTTGATTTGGCGTTGCATCCGGTCTAGAATGGTGGCTTCTGCGGGATTCAGTTTGCCGAGTTTGGTTAGTCCTTGGAGGGTACGATCGCACACCTCATCCCAAGTCTCCCGCCCTTTCTCCGTGCGGCGACTGTACGTTCTGAAAAATACCGGATTGGCAGCTGGCGCAGTTTCAGGAAACTGACTAGTCTGCTGTAATTTTTCAAGCTCTCGAACCATATTGTTTTTGTCATAGATCAACAGACTCACTATTATATATGGAGTAGAAAGCTTTACAAATTCTATAATTTGCGCTAAATATAGGTTTTTGGTATCTTTACAATCAGCCGCTTTCTAAGGCTTTGATTTCTAATTCCCAGTCCCCAGTCCTTAATCCCTAGTCCCTGTGTCCCTTGCTCCTTGGCGATCGCATCTCACCCACGCTCTACAACGCAACCGCAGTCTGATTTACTCCCGCTATGTGCAATTAGCGACGGTGCGGGAAAATAATCGTCCGGCGAATCGAACTGTGGTTTTTCGCGGATTTTTAGATAATACTAATCAATTGAAGTTTATTACAGATTCTCGAAGTCCGAAAGTTGAGCAAATAGATTACCAACCTTGGGGCGAAATTTGTTGGTATTTTCCTAATACTCGCGAACAATTTCGGATTTCGGGAAAGTTGATTTTAGTCAAAAATAATGAGGTTGATTTAGAGTTACAAAAGGCAAGAACAATAGCTTGGCAAGAACTTTCTGATGCTTCGCGATCGCAATTTACTTGGCCTGCAACTGGTAAATTGAGAGCAGAAGCAGCAGCTTTTCAAGCACCACAACCTAACCCAAATGAACCTTTAGATAATTTCTATTTGTTATTATTAGAACCGGATTTTGTGGATCATTTAGAGTTGCGAGGAGAGCCACAAAATCGATCGCTTTACAAAATAGATAGTAATGGAAATTGGTTTACAGAAGAAGTAAATCCATAAGTTAGGAGAGCAGGGAAGCAGGGGAGCAGGCAGGGCTAATTCATGGTCATCAAATAAAATTAACCGGATGGGGGGACAAGGGGACAAGGAGACAAGGGGACAAGAGGAAAGATGATTTTTCCGTTGTTTGCATTATCTCTCCTTCACAAATCAATTTCTCCGTTGAAAATGAATTAGCCCTGGGGGAGCAGGGGAGAATTAAATTTTACTTTAACCTTTATCTTTTGTTACCTTCTGCCTTCTGCCCTCTGCCCTCTGCCTTCAATTAAATTCCTGCGCCGTCAAAGAATTGTTGAATTTTTTGATCGCTGATGCGACAGACAAATTTTTGTTCGCAATCATCCATACCAATTGTTACACCAACAGGGATGGCAAGAGGCTTTTGTGATTGTTGATTATTTTGTAGTTCTTCAAATTTTTGTTCTAAATACTCAATGCGATCGACTAAAGCACGAATTACTTCTGCTTCCGAGTCGGGTAAACTTCCATGTTCCAAAGGATTGACGCGCACACCGGAACGATAAACGATTCTACCGGGAATCCCAACGACTGTACAATCAGAAGGTACATCGCGCAAAACTACCGATCCTGCACCAATACGAACATTGTTGCCTATTTGGATATTGCCCAAAACTTTGGCACCTGCTCCGACAACAACATTTTCACCTAAAGTCGGGTGACGCTTGCCGCTTTCTTTACCTGTACCGCCAAGGGTAACACCTTGGTAAATGAGGGCATAATCTCCGATAATTGCAGTTTCTCCAATGACCACACCCATTCCGTGATCGATAAATACACCATGACCAATTTGTGCGCCTGGGTGAATTTCAATCCCTGTGAGAAAACGGGCGATGTGAGAAATCAAGCGGGGGATGAAGGGAATACCGACCACGTATAGCCAATGAGCGAAGCGATGCAAGAACAGGGCTTGCAAACCAGGATAGCAGAATAAGACTTCCAGCCAGTTACGAGCCGCAGGATCGCGATCGAAGATAATGCGGAAATCAGCTACTAAGGCATTTAGCACGAGTAGATACCAACATTTGGCAATAATTAGGCACTAACGATCTTAGCGCCATCTGTCACACTTTTGAGTGTGGAGAACAACACCTCTGCTTGGTAGTGATTATTCAAGTGCAGAGGGGCAGGGGTGCTGGGGTGCAGAGGGACAGAAGGCAGAAGGCAGAAGGCAGAAGGCAGAAGGCAAAAAATTTCTCCCCATCTCCCCATCTC
>NZ_JADEWG010000092.1 GCF_015207735.1 [Phormidium] sp. LEGE 05292 | reverse complement strand
CCCCATCTCCCCATCTCCCCCTATCTTTTGCTCAACAAAGATTGTGGTTTTTATATCAACTTGCACCAGACAATCCTTTTTACAATATACCTACTGCTATTCGCTTAATTGGGAAGTTGGATCAAAGGGCATTAGAGCGATCGTTTCAGGAAATTGTACATCGTCATGCTGCCCTTCGCACCACATTTAAAACCATTGATGGGCAACCTGTACAAATTGTTGAATCTGAGATTAAATTTGAATTATCAGTGGTAAATTTGCCAAGGGTTGCTGTTAGTGACAGAGAACGTATTAGCGAACAATTAGCAACAGCTGAAGCACAACGTCCTTTTAACTTAACAACCGATCGACTTTTGCGAGTAACGCTGCTACAATTTGACTCAAATGAAGCGGTTTTATTGTTAACGCTACATCATATTGTTGCTGATGGTTGGTCATTGGGCGTACTGATTCGGGAATTAGCTTATTTTTACACAGCATTTGTTGAAGAACGATCGCCACAATTGCCCCCATTACCAATTCAATACACTGATTTTACTTGCTGGCAACACAATTGGTTAAAGGGGAAAGTTTTAGAGGAACAATTAGCTTACTGGCGTAAACAATTACAAGATTTGCCAGTGTTGGATCTGCCAAGCCATCGCCCTCGTCCAACTGTTCAAACTTACCGAGGTGCAACTTTTCCTCTGCAACTTTCCCCCACTCTCACTCAAGGTTTAGAAACTTTGAGTCAGCAGTCAGGCGGATCGTTATTTATGACTCTTTTGGCAGCTTTTCAAACTTTGCTTTATCGTTATACTGGGCAGGAAGATATTGCGATCGGATCTCCCATTGCTAACCGTCATCGCAGTGAGTTAGAAGGATTAATTGGCTTTTTTGTTAATAGTTTGGTGATGCGCTCGGATTTATCTGGAAATCCTACCTTTCGGGAATTACTCGATCGCGTTCGGAATGTAGCTTTGGAAGCATACGCCCATCAAGATTTACCATTTGAAAAATTAGTAGAAGAATTAGATCCCGATCGAAATCTCAGTCGTAATCCCTTATTTCAGGTTGCTTTTGCTCTCCAAAATGCCCCGATTCAACCATTAAAACTGCCAGGTTTGATGCTAGAACCTGCAAGTTATGAGTCAGGAAGTACGCGGTTTGATCTAGAGGTTCACCTGTGGCAATCTACTCAAGGATTGGGAAATTTATGGCAATTTCAAGAAGGGTTGAGTGGTTTTATTTCCTATAGTGTTGATTTGTTCGATCGCGATCGAATTCAACGTTTAGCCGAACATTTTCAGATTTTACTCGAAGGCATTGTTGCTAATCCTGATACTAATTTGTCAGATTTACCTTTACTGTCGATCGCAGAATATCAGCAAATTGTTATCGAATGGAATCGATCCCCCCTAACCCCCCTTACCAAGGGGGGAACTGATTCGGAAGTCTCCTTTGTTGGGCGGGAAAACTACTCTGAAGTCCCCCTTGTTAAGGGGGAAATCGAATTTAAAGTCCCCCTTGTTAAGGGGGAAAACTACTCTGAAGTCCCCCTTATTAAGGGGGATTTAGGGGGATCAATAAAGGAGTGTTGTTTCCACCAAATTTTTGAAAAACAAGTGCAATCTACTCCAGAGGCGATCGCAATTGTATCAGAACAAAAATTTCTCACTTACAAAGAACTTAATCAAAAAGCCGATCGACTAGCGCAAATTTTGAGACAAATGGGAGTGCAAGCAGATTCTTTGGTTGGGTTATGTGTCGATCGATCTGCTGATATGGTAATTGGGATTTTGGGAATTCTCAAAGCTGGTGGTGCTTATGTGCCACTCGATCCAAATTATCCGAACGATCGGCTTCATTTCATGTTAACTGATACTCAAGTTTCAATTCTGTTGACTCAATCCTGGTTAGTTGAATCTTTGCCAGAATTGTCAGCACAAATAATTTGTTTGGATCAACCATCTGTCAATGTGGAATTATCCCAAATCTCAGTTGATTACTCTCTTTTTTTTGAACCGCGAAGACGCGAAGAACGCGAAGAGAACACGAAGAAGATAAAGGCGGTAACTAATCAGTTAACTCCCTTAACTCCTGACAATGTTGCTTATGTAATCTACACTTCCGGTTCTACGGGTACACCGAAAGGAGTTCTTCTGACTCATCGCGGTTTATGCAATGTCGTTGAGGCACAACAAAATGTCTTTCATCTATCTCGAAATAGTCGAATTTTGCAATTTAGTTCTCTAAGTTTTGATGCGTCAATTTTCGAGATTGCTTTAGCATTAGGTTCTGGTGCTACTTTATATATTCCTCCCAAATCTGCACAGCTACCGGGAATGGAATTATTGCAATTTCTCAAAGATAATGCGATTACTCATGCTTTGTTAACTCCGGCAGTTTTAGCTGTTTTACCATCTGCGGAACTTCCTGCCCTTCAAGTATTAATTACAGGTGGAGAAGCTTGCTCAAGTCAAGCGATCGATCGCTGGGCAAAAAACCGTCACTTTTTCAACGCTTATGGGCCCACAGAAACTACTATTTGGGCAACAGTTGCGGAACTTTTTCCCGGCGATAATCCTTTAACAATTGGTCGTACAATCCTCAATATTCAAGTTTATATTCTCGACGCTAATTTGAATCCTGTTCCTGTTGGTATTCCAGGCGAATTATACATTGGCGGCACAGGAATTGCACGAGGTTATCTTAATCGCCCAGAGTTAACAAAAGAGAGGTTTATTAATCTTGAATTCTTCAATTCAAAAAACGAAGCGGTAGAGACGTTGTATACAACGTCTCTACCGTCAAAACTTTATAAGACTGGCGATCGCGCTCGTTACCGCAATGATGGTGTTATCGAATTTCTTGGAAGAGTCGATAACCAAATTAAAATCAGAGGTTTTCGAGTAGAATTAGGCGAAATTGAAGCAACGTTAAAACGCCATCCAGCAATTAAAGATGCAGCGGTGATTCCCTCCGATGAAATGCGTTTAATCGCTTACTTTAGCCTCGATGTCCAACATTTTCAGCAAAATGTTTTACCATTGCTTGAAACTCAACAAATCCAACATTGGCAAACTCTTTATAACCAAACTTATAAACCCACAAATCAAACTCAAAACTTTAATATTACAGGTTGGAATAGTAGCTACACAGGCGAATCGATTCCAGTTGAAGAAATGCAAGAATGGGTGAGCGATCGCGTTCAGCAAATTTTCGCCCTTAAACCCAAAAGAGTGTTAGAAATTGGTTGTGGTACTGGATTATTACTATTTAAAATCGCGCCTCATTGTGAAAAGTATTTAGCCACAGACTTTTCAATGGTTGCTTTGGAAACTATTCAAAATCAATTAAATAATCTCAATTTACCTCAAGTCGAACTATTGCACCGAATGGCAACTGATTTTGAAGGTATTGATGCAGCATCATTTGATGTGGTGATTTTGAATTCGATCGTCCAATATTTCCCCAGTGTGGATTATTTAATGCAAGTAATCGATCGCACAATTCAAACAATCGTTCCCGGTGGGGTTTTGTTTATTGGCGATGTCCGAAATCTGCCTTTACTAACAGCTTTTCATACTTGGGTGCAATTTTGTCAAGCCGATGCAGCAATGGAAAAAAGCCAACTTCAGCAACTAGTAAATCGATCGCAATTTGCGGAACCGGAATTAGCGATCGATCCTAAATTATTTTATGCTTTGCGCGATCGCTTTCCCCAAATTCAGCAAGTACAAATTCGTCTTTCACGCGGTCGAAATCAAAATGAAATGACACAGTTTCGCTATAATGTTTTGCTGCATATAAAAGATGAATTCGCCAACTCTAATCAACCTATAGCTAAATCGTCAAACTTCATTCAAAAACATAATTGGACACTTAATACCATTACAGTTGAAGAAATCAAAAATAATCTAATTGAGACTAAACCAGAATTATTCATGATTATAAATGTTCCAAACAGTCGGGTGAATTCTGCTGTCAGAACTGTAAATTGGCTTCGTAATAAAGAAACTCCAAAAACAGTGGGACGAATGCGAGAAATATTGCAGGATTCTGCTGAAAAGGGAATCGATCCTCAAGATTGGTGGGATTTGGAAAAGGTGCTACCTTACAATGTAGAGATTACTTGGTCAACTGAAACTCAAACAGGTGAATATGATGTACTATTCATTCGACATGACGTTGATATAATAGTTGATTGTTCCATTTCTGAACAACTAAATCAATCTTGGCATCACTACACCAACGAACCACTTCAGTCTCAATTTGCCCATCAACTTATTCCTGAACTCCGTGATTATCTGAAACAAACTTTACCCGATTACATGATACCTTTCGCTTTTGTACCATTAGAAACTCTGCCTCTGACTACTAATGGAAAAGTCGATCGCCAAATCCTCCCAACTCTCAATGACAATTCCATTGAGCAACGAAATAAAGAAATCGCTCAACTAACCCCAACAGAAGCAACCCTTTCTGATATTTGGAAAGAACTCTTGCGACTGAAAAACGTAAATATTCAGGACAACTTTTTTGAATTAGGAGGACATTCGCTTTTAGCAACACAAATGACTTCCCGCGTGCGCGATGTTTTTGGAATCGAACTACCTTTAAAAAGTCTGTTTGAAGCACCAACGATCGCGCAACTAGCCCCCATCCTAGAAACCTTGCGCGACACCACTTTAACCCCAAAAGTTCCTCCATTAGTTAGGCTCGATCGTTCTGCTTACCGTCACAAGCGATCGTCTCCAGCACAGCACTCTGCACAATCAATCTTAAGTGAAGAAAATTATCAAATTTCTCAAATTCTAGATTTGCAAGAATCTTCAGCTAACGATCAGGTCATCGTCTCTGATAGATCGCCCCTAGTTCCCTTAACTCTTGGAGGAAGCAAACAACCCTTTTTCTGTGTGCATCCCATGTTCGGAGTTGTGTTTCCCTACTTGGAACTGGCGCATCATTTGAATAGCGATCGCAGTTTTTACGGACTGCAACCATTAGGATTAGATGGAAAAGCCCCGCCTTTAAATCGAATGGAAGCGATCGCATCCTATTACATTCAAGCAATCCAAACCATTCAACCACAAGGCCCTTATTTCCTGGGAGGATGGTCTTTCGGCGGACTAGTTGCCTTTGAAATGGCGCAACAACTAACACAAGCAGGACAGCAAATTAATCTTTTGGCAATTATTGACACGACCGCACCCAGCAACAAACCCTCTCTTTGTCAAAGTCTCAAGTTTCTCTTGGGAACTGCTCTCTGGTCTGTGCTACCATTTTTGCTCGACTATAGCGCACTTGCCACAAATCGCTGGCAATGGTCTGCGATCGAGCGTTTGCTTTCCGAAGAATCCCGATTAAAGCTATTAGATGAATCTGCGATCGCACCCATGCTAAAAATCTTCTATGCTAACGCTCAAGCAGCTTACCGATATATACCAAATAATTACCCCAACCGGATCGCAGTATTTAAAGCTACAGAACAAATTGATTCTGTTAAACACGATCGAACTTTAGGCTGGAGTAAATTGGCAAGTGACATTCAACTGCATCAAGTACCCGGAAATCACCTATCTCTATTGAAACCACCCCATGTTCAAATCCTAGCTCAACAACTTGGGCAATGTTTGTCTTAAATAATGCAACGTATCGCACCTCATACCAAATCCGGGTTAGCTACCCCTGTTATCCTCTTCTTCTTTCTTCGTGTCCTTCGTGTCTAAGTGCTACGCACCGCTACGCGAACGTGGTTCAAAAAAAAATTTAGTATAACGGGGGTTTTCAAGCCGGATTTGGTATCACCCACCAATCCCTGAATACAAATATTTTCCGTGAATTTCTACCTCTGTCATCAGAAAATCACTATATTTATCATGACTTTTAATAAAAGCAGTTTCATTTGTCCCTTCACAATAAGAATAAGTCGGTGGATTTTCTCCTTCAGAAAGTCTAAAAAAGCTGAATTGATAACCCTGGTGCATTAAGAATACAAAGGAATCCTTTGGCAAAGATTCAGGAAAATCATTTTCCTCTAAAAGCTCGATCGCCCAGTCTTTTAAAACCAACAAATCTTTAAAAAAGCAATCCGAACCCCGCAGAAATTTACCCGCACCATGTCCCATCAATAAAAGAAATTCTTGATAAGCTTTTGGCAGCAAAATTCCTAATTTTTTTTCAAGTTCAATCACTTCATCCTGAGTACATCCCACTAATTCATCTGGCGATGCGAGTTTTAGTTCTATCAGTTGTTTTTTGACCCGATCTAGGTACATGACTACTAACTCCTTTAAGCCTCGCCTGCATAGTTTACTGTGAGGATAATGTTGGGAAACCGCCTGCGGAATTGTTCTATAACATTAGTACAGGAATCACAAGGCGATCGCTCGGTGAACAGATTAATTTTTCCTTCAATTTCTGGAGTTTGAGCATATCGAAATGCCAGTTCTTCCAGTAGTTTATATTCACTATCATAAGCCCGTGAATGTCCAGGTGGTACTTCATAAGTTACAAATAAAGGCTGTTGAGGTAAACCCACCGTTCCTGGGCGAGTCGCTCGACCGCTAATAGCTATCAGTTCCCCAGTATCACCGTTAATTTCAAACTCAGCAATAGCTATATTTTTGTAAAGCGATACACGAAACTGCTCCCGAATTTGGGCGACTCTTTCTGAGGTCATAATATTATTTTTTTTAACACTATCCCCATTAAATTATTATCTGGTTGTGTTGTTTGGGCATCTCAACTCTTTTTTTGCCAGACAGGTAAGTTCTTCGGTTCAGAAGCCTTCTAATCCAAACTAATACTAGAAAACTGTCCTGAATCATAACTCGACGGTAAAACTTTGACCTGCTACTGTAATGCGATCGCCTTCCACTAATTGTCTTCCGCGTCGCGTTTCTAGGCTACCATTTACTTTCACTTCGCCTGATAGAATCATCAGCTTTGCTTGTCCCCCAGTTGACGCGATTCCCTTTAACTTCAAAAATTGATCGAGCTTAATTGTTTGATTTGTCATAGCTTACTTGTGTTAACTTCCCTTACCAATCCACTCTAATCCAGCTTGTAACGCCGCTTGTGGTGAAAAGTAAATTTTATTAAATCCAAACACTTGTCCACCGGGACTGAGAATGCGAAACTGCCATGCTTCGGTAGATGCGTTATAGAACACAACTAAAGTAAACTGGCGGATGGCAACAACTGAGTCAATTCTAGTACCACTCATATTTGAGATCGATCGAGTAAGTTTCTTTCTGGCTAATTTAGCTTAATGTTCTTCTGGAAAAACAGGCTGTCTCTTAGCACCATTTCACGTTAAGGTTCATACAAATAATTTGTAGGGGCGGGTTTAGCCGATAACTTGGGCTAACCACCATCAAATTTTCAACAAAACCCGCCCCTACCAGATAGGTGTCATTCATTTCGTGAATTGGTATTACTTATAGTGATAAGTAAACCTGATTAATTCGGGAAATGCTTCTTTGAGTAACATTACTTATTGACATACTTTATCTTAGATATAACCATATAGTTATTAAAACAACCAATCAAGCAGTAAATTTACTGGCAGAAATTTAAGAGGCTAACTTATGGGCAAACTATATGACGAACTAGAAAAAGACATCTTATATCAACATGGGATGAATGCCTGTTTGAATTGCGGTGTATGCACAGCGGTTTGTCCAGCAGCCGAATTTAATGAATACTCTCCCAGAGAAGTCATGAACATTGTGCAATCACAAAATGATGAGTTGATTGAAGAGTTGTTGAAATCCGACAAAATTTGGTATTGTGGGCAATGTTTTTCTTGTAAAACTAGGTGTCCCAGAGGCAATAATACAGCTTCAGTAGTTCTTGCTTTGCGCCGACTTTCGATTCGTCACGGTTATTTTGCTGAGTCAGAAAAAGGCAGACAGCAGTTATTTGCCAAGCGAGTATTCGGGGAAAATGTACTGAAAAGAGGCTATACATTATTAGCAGAAAATATTACCCCCGCTCACTTTCCAGAATTGGGTGAAAACTGGGAATACTATTACGAACATAGAGCCGAAATGCGCCAATGGTGGGATGTACCAATGAACTTGGAAAATAGCCCAGGCTCTCACCGAGTTATTCCCGAAAAAGACATGGAAGAATTACGGGCAATTTATCAAGTGACAGGTGCATTAGAATTAATGGATGCCGTAGAAAAAGGCATGGAAAAGAAACTCGGTAGCAAACAAGAAGTCGAAAAATACTGGCAAAATTGGCTAGAAACCGCTGATAGCAGAAACTACGAAATTCAAGACAACAAATAGGGAGAAAAAGCATGAAATTAGCTGGAAAAAATCTAGCATGGGAAAGACATCACAAGCACGTACCAACAGTAGATGAAGAAGGCGGAAAATTATGGGGTTGTTTTCGTAGTTGTTTCCTGCAAAGCGCCGCACCTTACACCGAAGGCATTGCTTACAAAATCCTGAAAAATGATTTGGGCATGGAACTGAGAGAAGCGCCGGGACATACTTCTTGTGGAGCGATCGGATATCACGGCGATGTCTCAAACTTGCAAACCCAAATGGTAGTAGCAGCCCGAAATTTCTCCGTTGCTCATCATGAATTAGGTGTAAATAATCTATTTTCATTTTGTGTTACTTCTTTCGCTAATTACACAGAAATGATTAAACTTTGGGAAGAAGAACCAGAGTTGAGAGAATATACAGAAAAAACCTTAAAAGAAACCACTGGGCGAGAATTTTGGGTGCCTCATGTATCAGGAGGAAAACCTTCTGTTGTTCATGCTTCCGATGTTTTCTTTGCCAATCGTTACAAATTAGCAGAAAAAGCTAAATATAGTTTGAAAGGAATTAAAGCTGTCGATCATATTGGGTGTCACTACGCGAAAATTTTTCCCGATCATGCAATGGGTGGCGCGGAATTTCCACAGGTTTTAGTAGGAATGTTAGAAGCTTTTGGTGCAGAGATTGTTGATTATCCAGAACGTCGCCATTGCTGCGGCATGGGTTTCCGGCAATGTGCTTTTCCAGAAAACAGAGACTACACAGCAAGTAGTGTTTATAAAAAAATGAAAAGCTTGAAGGAAGCACACCCAGATTGCAATTTAATTCTTACTAATTGTCCGGGATGCACGGTGTTTTTAGATGCTGAACAAGGAACCATCAAAGATGTGTTAGAAGAAGAATTTAATGTTTGCATTTTGGATTATGCACAGTTGACTGGGTTATTGTTGGGTTACGATCCATTTAAAGATTGTGGATTGAATGCAAAAGTTGTTCCTATAGAACCTTTGCTGGATAAAATTGGCATTCCTTATGATAAATCAAAAACTGCTGAAGAACGCAGAAGACCTTTTTAAATCCCCGCTAATTTACCTTAAAACGGGGGAATTAACTTAAAATTCCCCTTTTTAAAAATTGAGGGTTTTTTGGAAGACAAGAGCGAGAAATTTTGCAAACTAGAAAAACTAAAGGTAAAAGAAATGAACAAACAAGTAGTAGTAATTGGTGGTGGACCTGCTGGAATGGCGGCGGCGGGAAAATTGCAAAACTTTGGATATGATGTAGTTTTGATTGAGAAGAAAGCTGAAATTGGGGGGCATTTAAACAAGTGGTATAAAGTGTTCCCTGACTTTACTGATGCTTCCGAAATTACCGCGAATCTAAAGTCTGGTTTGGGGAAAACTAGGATTTTAAATAATACTACCGTCACACAAATTAAAGGTTCTGCTCCTAATTTTAAAGTGACTGTATCAACGGGAGAAGAAATTGAGGCGGCAGCGATTCTAGTTTCGACTGGATTTAAACATTTTGATGCCACTTTGAAAGAAGAATACGGCTACGGAATTTATGATAATTGCATTACTTCGGTAGAACTGGATGCGATGCTGAAGGCGCAAAGTGTGAAAACTAGATCAGGTAAAGCGCCGAAAAAAGTGGCGATGATTCACTGTGTTGGTTCTCGTGATGAAAAGGTGAATAATAATCACTGTTCGCGAGTCTGCTGTACAAATGCAATTAAGGTCGCAATTGAGATTAAAGAACAAAATCCAGATTGTGAAATTTATTGCCTTTATATGGATATTCGGGTATTTGGTCGCGGTTATGAGGAACTTTACCGAACTTCTCAGGAAAAGTTTGGAGTGCAGTTTCTCCGGGGTCGGCTTTCTGAGGCGGGTGAGAAAAATGATGGCACTTTGTTGCTGCGGTTAGAAGATACTTTAACGGCAAAACCGATGCGCTTAACGGTCGATCTTCTGGTTTTGATGGTGGGAATGGAGGGGAATTCAGAGTTAGCAGAGGTGGCTGGTTTAAAGGTGGGTTGCGATCATTTCTATACCACTGCACATCAGCAATATTCTAATAATGCTTCTACTCAGAAAGGTATTTTTCTGGCTGGGGCGGCAACTGGGCCAAAGGCGATTATGGAATCAATTACGGATGGGCGATCGGCTGCGTCAGAAATTGCTGCTTTTTTACTTAGCGCAGAAGCAAGTATTCAAGCAAATTCCAATGGGCAATTAGTAACTGGAATTGCAGTTTAAATTCACTAAGGTTGAAAACAATGGCAGCAAAGAAATGTTTTTTTGGCATGAAGGTCGATCGCCAAGTTGATGGCGATAAAATGAACCCAAATTTCCTCAAAAAAGTGATATCTGAAGGTGGAGATGGTGCAGCGATCGCAGCTTGTATGCAGTGTGGCACTTGTAGCGGCGGATGTACGAATATTGACCGCATGGATTTGTCACCGAGAAAATTAATTTTAATGGTGCAAAGAGGCGATTGGGAAACAGTTTTAAAAAGCGAGAGTCTTTGGTTATGTACATCTTGTTACACCTGCACATCTAGATGTCCTCGTGGAGTTAGACCTTCCGATGTGATTGAGGCGGTGAAGGCGATCGCCATTCGCGAAGGAATCCAAAATGATTCCACTCGGTTCAATCAAATATTTGTGGAATTAGTTCAAAAACGAGGCATCCTTTTTGAACCAGAATTAATGCAAAAATATGGTGGAATGGAAGCAATGCTGGAACAAGCAAAATTGGGTATTCAATTAGCTTTAAAAGGCAAGATGTCACCTTTCCCCGCAAAAGTTAAAGACCCGAAAAAGTTTAATGAAGTTTTAGAAAAAGCGAGTCAGAAATGAAATATTCATACTACCCTGGATGTAGTCTGCATACAACTGCGAAAGAGTTTGATATTTCCACCCAAATAGTGATGCAGGAACTAGGAATTGAGCTACAAGAATTAGAAGATTGGTCTTGTTGTGGAGGTTCTGTAGCTGCTGGGGTTTCTCATGATGTTGGTATGGCTTTAGCGGCTAGAAATGTGGCTTTAGCACAAAAGCAAAACCTCGATCTTTTAGCATCTTGTTCTGGTTGTTATAATAAGTCAGCTAGGGCAGTCAAAGCATTAGAAAATGAAACCGAAAAAGAAAGAATTACTGCCATTCTTTCCGAAATGGGAATATCGGTTTCTGACTACAATATCAGAGTGAGAAATGTTGTAGATGTTTTAGCTAATGATATTGACATTTCAGCGAAAATTAAAAGACCATTAAAGGGTTTAAAAGTAGCTTGTTATTATGGTTGTTTGTTGACTAAACCAGCAGATATAACCGGATGGGATTCTCCTGTTTTTCCTATGTCAATGGATAAGTTATCGAAAATTTGCGGCGCTGAGGTGGTGGATTTTCGATCGAAAACTAAATGTTGCGGTGGCCCAATTTTAGTACCAAAACAAGATGTGGTTTTTGACTTAACCAAGCAATTACTCGATGAAGCAGTGTCTTTAGGTGCAGATTGCATTGTTTTGGCTTGTCCATTATGCGCTACTAACTTAGAATTAAGACAACCAGATATTGAGAAGAAATACAATGTTTCTTACAAACTGCCAATTCTTTATATCACTGAAATAATTGGGTTGGCTTTAGGGATTAAACCAGGAAAATTAGGAATCAACAAACATATTGTTTCGCCAAAACCTGTTTTAGATAAATTGGGAATCTGATTGTTTACGAATATGGCAGAAGGCAAAAAGGAAAAACCGTAAAAACAAGCGTTCTGGCTTTTCATCTTGCCTTAACTGAGATTTTGCACCACGAGGCGGAGCCTCTATTTCTCGTTCCCAGGTTGAACCTGGGAACGAGGGAGGGGAGGTTCTACCTCCTTTCTGGAGCAAGGTCTGAGTTTTGATAATTATTTAAAGTTGTTTTCACCCATAAATTTATGGAACGGGATACAGCCATTTGCGAAATAATTTTGTTAGAAATGGCATGATCAGGTAGGTGAGCAAAACAACAGTGAGTCCTGTACTAATTAGTTGCTGGAGCAATACAGGCAACCCAAACAACAACGGTGCTACTAGCAAACGATTCAGCATAAAGATAGTGACAAATACTCCCAACCATGTCACCAGCGCCATTTTGTAGCGGGGTGGTGGAGGCTTCATCGGCTGGTTTGAGAGAGTAAACCAGGTTTCCAATCCGGTCAGTGTTTGAATTGCTTCAGGCTTTTCAATCAAGGGCTGCAATCGCTCAATCCACTCTCGCCGAACATCAGATTCTAGCCAGGTCTTGAGATTATCGTAGCAATCGAACTTGAGAATGACTACGTACTCAGGATGGGCGTGATCCTGGGGTCGAATAGCACTGACACCCAAATGTCCCTTAAATTTTCGTGCATCTGCGGCGATGCCACGAAACCATGTTTCGTAACCTTGCTCGCGCCCTGGTTTCACTACATGACAGATCACAGCGGTGACTAAATAATTGTCTTCACTGGTATTAATGGCTAATGGTTCATCCAACATAGAATTTAATGTTCTGGGTAATTTGATTGTTAAGGTAAAGTCACAGTTGAGGAAATGTAAAGTATTTTAGCGGCTACTTTAAACTAACTGTTTTGTCTGGCTTTTGTTGGTAAAACGATCGTAAATTCTGTTCCTTGCTCTGGGGTAGAATTAACTTCAATGGAACCTCCATGTTTTTCGACTACTATAGATTTTGCGATCGCTAATCCCAATCCCGTCCCTTTTCCGACTCCTTTGGTTGTAAATAAATGGTCAAATATTTTTTCTTTTATCTCGTCTTGTATTCCTAGCCCATTGTCAAAGATGCAAATTTCAACCCATTCCTGAGATTTCATTTTTGTCCGAATTGTGATGCTATTTGATTGGTTTTTTGACTGTTCAAAGTTGTGCTTAACATTCGATTCTTCCAGGGCATCAATAGCATTAGCTATGATATTCATAAACACCTGATTTAATTGTCCGGGGAAACATTCAATTGGTGGCAAATCTCCGTACTCTTTCACTACCTCGATAGCTGAACGATGTTCGTTGGCTTTCAATCGGTGTTTGAGAATCAAAAGCGTACTATCAATTCCCTCGTGAAGATTGAAGGGAACTTTGTAATCTTTGTCTGCTCTGGAGAAGGTGCGGAGACTGGTACTGATATCTTTAATCCGATCGCAACCGACTTGCATCGAATCCAACATTTTCGGTAAATCTTCTAACAGATATTCGATCTCAATTTCTTCGGCTTTTTCTGTAATTTCTTCTCCGGGATTGGGAAATTTTTCTTGGTAGAGTTGCAGGTATTCGGTAATATCTTTGACGGCAGCGATCGCTTCATTAATATTACCCGAAATAAATCCAACTGGGTTGTTAATTTCGTGAGCTACCCCAGCCACGAGATTTCCGAGTGCTGACATTTTCTCGCTCTGCACAATTTGTAATTGCGCTTGTTGTAAATCTGCTAAAGCTTGTTGAGCTTGTTGATACAGTAGCGCATTCTCTAACGATATCGCTGCTTGGGAAGAAAGAAGGTGAATAATTTGTAAACGATCGCTGGTAAATACTCCGTTGGTCAGTTTATTTTCCAAATAGATAATTCCTACCAAGTTTCCTCGATCGACAATCGGCGTGCAACATAAACTTTGAGGTTTATGGATTAACAGATAGTCTCCAATTAAACCAGGGATATCTGTTTCGAGGCGATCGATAATCACTGTTTTTTGGGTATTCTTGACATATTGAATAATTTTCAGAGGCACATCTTGACTAGTATCTATGGGTTGGGACTCAAGAACAGTTTGAATGTCTACTGAATTTTCCTGATGATGGACACAAGTAATTGCTCTGACTTGCAAAGTCCCGTTTTGGAGGAGAATTAGAACTGATTTTTTAGCTCCAGAGTTTTGTAAGAGAATGCGCGTGAGACTAGCCATCAATTCATCGAGTTCAATACTACTAGAAATGGCTTGAGCCGCTTTGAGCAAGGAGGCGAAATCTAGTGCATTGGAAATACTGCTACTGCTAGAACTATAAGTGGCAGTATTTTGAGACAAGGTAAGATTAGCAATACTTTCTAAGGGATTGATGCTGAATTGTTGCTGTTGCAGGATGGGTTGCAATAATTGGGGATAGCGTTTTTCTAAGTCATTGATTTTAGCTTTTGCGCCCCAACGAGCATAACCGTAGTAGGCTTCCTGCATATAAGTTTGGGCAATTTTTTCTTTGCCCCAGTCCAGGTAGAATTTAGCGGCGAGTTCGTTAGCCAGAGCTTCTTCTTGGGTGTATTCGTTGGTTTTGGCGAGAGCGATCGCCCGATCGTATAATTCGATCGCTGCGGTTTTTTGCCCTAAGATTCGACATTTTTCCGCTTCTACTAAATCAAACTTATGTTGATAATTCATCGGGGCATGGTGCGCCCAGTGTTGTAACTGAGTTTGGTTTTCTGTGACAACCTGCAATGCTGCTGAAGTTTCATTTAATTGTGGATTCAATTGTGCCAGAATCCGCAAAGAATCATAAAGATAAAATACTGCTTCGCTGACTAATCCTGCACCAGCCATAAAATAGCGCCTGACTTCAATCGCATGATTTTTAGCTGGCTCAATTTCTCCAAACAAGAAACAAAGCATTAGTTTATACAAATAGAAAATATATAACCCATATCCATCATTGGTAGACTGTAACTGTAGAAGAAATTCCTTTTCTTCCAGGGCTTTACCAGACAAAATAGTGGGATGTTCTGTAACACCTAGCAGATTTAAAACAGCTTGCCAATAGATCCGACAATAATTGGCGGTTGTCAATTGATTTAATTGCATCAAACTATGGCAATAGGCGGAAATATTCTGCTCTAAGGTAGCCAGGGGTTGATTGCACCAAAAAGAA
This sequence comes from [Phormidium] sp. LEGE 05292, assembly GCF_015207735.1. Lineage (GTDB taxonomy): Bacteria > Cyanobacteriota > Cyanobacteriia > Cyanobacteriales > Aerosakkonemataceae > Floridanema. The sequence continues at coordinate 11,167 of NZ_JADEWG010000092.1, read as the reverse complement.
TTGAGACAAAAAGTGTGTCCATTATATCCAGCAAGTACCAGGTTTCCAAATTCTAGGGCAACGGTGTAACCCTCTTGCAAGAGGGGTAGTGTTTCTTTAATGTGAGATTTGCGGTGGACGATAAATATCCCCAAGATCATCAAAACATCTGTTTTACTTGCTTTGGCATCGAGTTTTGAAATAATCTGGAGTCCCAGGGAACCAAATTGCGAGCCCGTATCTACGGCTTGTAAGAAATTGCAGAGAATACTGCCATAGGTTGCATAGCCTAAAGCAGAAGTCGATGTGTTACCGTACTGAATTGATAGTTTAACGGACAAACTATTCAGCAATGGGTACAGCGCAGAGCCAGAGAGGTAAGCTGCCGGGATAATGAAATTGACAATTTTAAGAGCACCAAGTTTTTCTGCATCTGTCATTTCAGGCAAGTGAACTAAATCGGCAATTTCCCTATTTCCAATGAGTTCTTCAATCTCTTGGATATCCTGTTGCAGATCTGATGGTGTGGGTGTTTCAGGAAAGGTGATGCCAAGCTGTTGTAAGACTTGTTGACCGATCGCGATCGCAAAAGCGAATTTACCTTGGGAAATTTGAGATTGAATTCTAATGCAGTAAACATTCACTTTTTCAGATAGGAAGCGTGTCTGTTGAATGACAAGATCGACGAACTGTTCCACCGCCTCAAAATCACCGTTGAGCATTGTCACTTCTGCCGCTAATTCATGTAAGGCGAGGGTCATTTCATACTGCTGTTGCCAAGCGTCTGTTCCCAGCAGTTGCAGTCCGACGCTGGCATATTCGCGGGCGGCTTGATAGGCGGTGGCGGCTCTGGCTTTGCGGCAAGCTGTGAGGTTGAGTCGTGCTAATTCGTCTCTTTCTGTTTGCTCGACAACCAGAGGCGTTCCATAGTTTAATTGATTGACGAGTTCAAATATGCGTTCTTCTCTGGCTTCTGGTGAAATTTGTTGCAGTAGTAGTTGTCCGATTTGATAGTGGACGATCGCGCGATCGCTTTCTGGTATTAAAGAATAAGCGGCTTGTTGGACGCGATCGTGCAAGAAGCGATATGAAACTGTTGGAGAAGTTGTGCGATCGATCTTTTCTTCTTCTCCCACATAAAATTTATAAACTTCACTTTGGGGTAAAATGAAACCTTCTTGTAAAGTTTTCCACAATGCCGTTGCGGTTTCAATCTCTGAATTTTGCGAAACAATTGCCAATGTTGCCAAATCGAATTGATTCCCAATACAAGCAGCTAATTTTAAAACAGATTGCGTTGCGATCGGCAATTTCTGTAATTGCTGCGCCATAAACTCAACCACATCATCGGTGAGTGCTGCGGCACGAACTTTGCTAATATCACACTGCCACCCCCCTTGACTTCCCCCCTTACTAAGGGGGGAATTAGGGGGGTTAAATGCAATCAATCCTTCCTGATGTAAAGCTCTCAAAAATTGAGTAGCAAAAAACGGGTTTCCTTTGGTTTTTTGATAGACTAATTCTGTTAGCGGTTGCGCCACATTAGCAGAACAAGTCAGCGTCTCTGCCACCAACTGATTCACACTGTTTATAGCGAGTGGTGCTAGCGTCATTGTGTTAACAGTTGCACCAGCTTTACCGATCTCATCGAGAGTTAACATTAACGGATGCGTGGCGGAAACTTCATTGTCACGATAGGCTCCAATTAGTAGCAAGTGATTGGACTGAGATTCACTTATGAGTAACTGCATTAATTTTAAAGATGCCGAATCTGCCCACTGTAAGTCATCCAAAAATATAACTAAAGGATGCTCTTTAGTGGTGAAGACAGAGATAAATTTTTGGAATAGCAAATTGAAGAGATTTTGAGCAGCAACACCCGATAATTCTTGGGTTGGAGGTTGCTGTCCGATAATCCGTTCTAGTTCGGGAATTACTTCAATAATTACTTGTCCGTTTTCACCAAGGGCGGCTAAAATTTTGCTCTTCCATGCTTGGATTTGGGCATCGGTTTCACTGAGCAATTGTTCCATTAAATCGCGGAATGCTTGCACGAATGCAGAGAAAGGAATATTGCGATTGAACTGGTCGAATTTACCTTTAATAAAGTAGCCGTGTTGTCGGACGATCGGTTTATGAACTTCATTAACTACAACGGTTTTTCCGATTCCCGAAAAGCCTGCGACAAGGATCATTTCGCTGTTTCCTTGCGCTACTCTTATCTCCTGCGGAGACGCTACTCTTTCAAAGGCTTCTAAAAGTTGTTGTACCTCTTGTTCTCTACCGTAGAGTTTTTCGGGAATGAGAAAGCGATCGCACAGATCCTTTTGGCCTATTTTAAAACCCTCAATTTTCCCTGTTTCTTGGAGTTGAAGTAAACATTTTTCTAGATCGGCTTTTAGTCCTAACGCACTCTGATAGCGATCTTCCACATTTTTTGCCATCAATTTGCTGACAATCTCTGAAATTACCAAGGGAATTTCTGCGTTAATTTCCTGTACTGATGGTACTGCTTTGGCGATATGGCAATGCACTAACTCCATCGGATCGTTTGATTCACATGGCAACTTTCCTGTTAGTAATTCGTAGAAAGTAACACCCAAAGAATAAAAATCAGTCCGGTAATCAATCCCCCGATTCATTCTTCCTGTTTGTTCGGGAGAAATGTAAGCCAGCGTTCCTTCTAACACATTTGGATTAATCAGAGTTTGCGTTTCTCTTGGCAATAAAGAGGCAATGCTAAAGTCGATTAATTTGACTTGTTTAGTTTGCGGGTTAATTAAAATATTGTTGGGTTTAATATCTTTATGAATAATGCGTTCCTGATACAGAATATCTAAGGTTTCGGATATGGCGATCGCTAAAATTAAAAATTCGATAAGAGATAGCGGGTTCTCCTTTTTCGATATCCATTCTTTTAACGAAATGCCTCCAAAGTCTTCCATTACCAAAGCATAACCATTTTGATATGACTCTAAGCTATAAGTTTGAATAATTCCGGGTTGATTGAGGTTTTTAGCAATAGTATACTGATTGCGAAATTGCACCAGTTCGCTAAAAGTAGGATATTGATTGCGTAATATTTTGATTACTACAGATTGTCGATAATCCTTTGAAGAGGCTGCACCATCTCTCTGCCGAATCCCTCGATATACCAAAGTTCTGGAACCTGCATAGATTTGTTCGGTAATCTGATAATCCAACATATTTGTAATTGCAACCATATTCTATTTGCCCCTTTTAAATGTAGTTTAACAATGCAGAATTTTACTTTTACAAGTAGGAATATCACCCGTTATCTGCCGAAATTAATTGACAAATAAACTGGACTCGTGACTTACCTAAAAAATGGTTTTTTCCCAGATTTCCGTTGAACAGCAAATTATCGACGAAGAAATCGGATTAATAGCCTAATTATGCGTAAGTAAGTTATGAGCGACGCTACTTCCATGTTTTTCTAGCAAATATCATTTTAAGACATGGTTTAATCCTCAACTACTCTAATAGCGATATATTTGGTAAGTTAAGATATTTTAAAATCAACGATATCAGAGACTTTACCCCTAACTTTGCCGCTACAGGAACCGTAAAATTGCTAGATGTGCAATTCAAATCCTGATTCTGTCGTTAGATGGATTCACTTATTTTACCATTACTATTCAAGTTGATGAAGAGATTAAGACAGTATTTGAGCAAACTAATCGTAAGATTCAGCAATAGCTTTACTAGGAATATCAAGAAAGTTTTGGTTACTTCACCTTCTCTATGTTATGCCTGTAGAGAGTTGCAAAGGTTAAAAGATGTGATAATCTGGCGATCGCATCTTGGCAAAAAATGAGGATAGGTGTTTATTCCAGTCTATGAGTTGCCAGTAAATTTTGAGTTCCGTGAGCGGTGTTTGTATTCTGTGGGTTTAGGACAGTGGTGTTTTTTGATGAGTGGCGCTAAAATAATCCTATAATTATTAGAATTGAAAATAAATAAAAACAATGTCAACAGTTTATCGGGTAAAAGCTAGCGAACTAGATAGTTCTTTTTTAGAAGAAATCAAAAATACTTTTGGGGATAAAGAAATTGAAATCATTGTTTCCCAATTTGATGAAACTGAATACCTTTTAAAATCAGAAGTCAACAAAAATCGACTGTTGAGCGCGATTGAAAATGTTACACAGAGGCAAAATTTAGTTGAAGTTAACTTAGAGGATTTATAATGAGCAGAAGGATTGTTTTTGAATCTTCTGCCTTTGCAGATTTTACTGAATGGGTAAAGTTAGATAAAAAGATTTCTCGCAAAATTGTTGAATTAATTAAGGATATAGAGCGATCGCCCTTTGAAGGATTAGGTAAACCTGAACCTCTGAAATACGAGTTAAGTGGTTTTTGGTCAAGACGGATTGATAACGAACATCGTTTAGTTTACCAAGTTACAGATGAAGAAATTGTCATAGTGGCTTGTAAATATCATTACAGTGAATAATTGAATAAAGTTTGGTGAAAAGATAGTGGGGTAGTGGCGATCGCATCTTCCCAAAAAATTAGGCTGTGGTGTTTTCCCAGTCTAGGAGTTGAACGAGGTTGAAAGTAGGGGCATTACTATGCCATAATAAGGCAATTAAATTCACCTTTAGTTATGACAATGAATACCCGAACCTTAATCAATAAAAATTATGCTGAAGAGAATTTATGTAAATAATTTTAAATGCTTGGTCAATTTTGAATTGACAGTAGATAGCTTAAATCTAATTCTGGGAGCAAATGGATCGGGGAAAACTACGGTTTTTGATGTTTTAAGAAAACTACAGAAATTTATTTTAGGCGATCGAGCTTTCCAGCAATATTATAAAGTATCAGATTTATTTACTATCCAAGATTTAACCAGATGGCAAAAATCCGATATTCAAAAATTTGAATTAGATATTGAAGGAAATCGGGGAATTTATAAATATACCCTAGAGATCCAACATCAAGGAGAGTATGCACCGCCTAGAATGCGTCTAGAAAGCTTAACTTTTGATGGACAACCTCTGTTTAATTTCTGGGTTGATGCAGACGATAGAGGTATACCTGTAGGTCAAGCTAGGCTGTATAATGACGATCCTAATCGTGAAGGTGCTTTCTTACCCTTCTTTGATTGGTCGCGTTCTGGCATTGGTTTTATTTACGAAAGACCTGACAATCAAAAGCTTACATGGTTCAAAAAAAGGATTGCAAACTTTTTTATTGTACAGATAAACCCTTTTGTCATCGAATCGGAAAGCCGTCAGGAGGCAATTTTACCAAGCTGGGATATGTCAAACTATGCAGCTTGGTACAGCTATTTATCTCAGGAATCTCAAGGTAAAATACTTAAGCTAACGCTGGAATTACAAAAAATTATTCACGGATTTGATTCATTTCAAAATTCTAAATCTGGTGATGTTAGGATCTTGTCGGCATCTTTTAACCGTCCCAGCAAAGCTACTTATAGACTTAATGAATTATCACACGGTCAAAAAGTTTTAATTGCGCTGTACACCTTAATATATTGTTCTCCTGATGATAATTTTACTCTGTGTATTGATGAACCAGAAAATTTCCTTGCTTTACCGGAAATACAACCTTGGTGGGGAAAGGTGATGGACTATTGTCTGGAAAATCAAGCACAAGCAATATTAATTTCTCATCACCCATTGTTAATTAATTACTTAGCTAGCAACTCAGGTTATTGGTTTGAAAGAAGAGATAATGAAGCTGTCAGAGTGCGGCGAATTACTGATACGGTCGAGGGAGGTTTATCAGTTGCTAAGCTTATAGAACTTGGATGGATTTATGACGAGTAGAGATGATTTACCAGAAGTAGCCATTCTCTGTGAAGATATTGACCAAGAGCGATTTATCAGAGAATATTTGATCTGTCGGGGTTGGGACGATCGCAAAATTAAAGACTTTGGCAATCCTAAAGGGAGAACAATTAAGAATAACAATGCTTTGATAGTCAAGTATTATCCAGATCTAATTAAAAGTTATAGAAGCCGCCGTAATTATAGAAATATTGCTGTAGTGGTGATGATTGATGCTGATGAAGATGGCCTGTACGATAAAATGCGTTCTTTACATATAGCATTAGACGAAACAGCAGGTAATTTAAACCGAGATCCGCGACTGCCTAACGAGAAAATTGCTATTTTTGTACCCGCCCGAAATATTGAAACTTGGTTTTATTACATTAATAGGTATTTAGAAGATCAAGAATGTAATGAACTTACTGATTATAAAGATAAAGCAATGAGTACCAAAGAGAGGATTCAATTGGCTGAACGATCAGCAAGAATATTAGCTACAGAAATATGTCCTCTGGGAGTAGATCAGATTGATTTGCCTTCTCTACGTTATGCCTGTAGAGAGTTGCAAAGATTACTGTCTTAAACTTGGTATGTGAGGAAGCATAATCTTATCTTTTTATATTGGAACTATAAGCTTGCAATTGTGGCAAAGTTATGGGTCAAGTCACGACAAATAATCTGTTAATCGACACTAGGGGTAGGTTGAAAGAACGAGATGTTCACCTGCAATGGGTTGCCTTTGGCTTTCAACAACCTTCCCGGCTAGGGGTGGGTTGAAAGATAATTCATACTGTAATTTCGATTATTGATAAAAATGCAATTAAATAACTGGAGGGTTGAAAGGAGTGCTTCAATGGCTTTAAATTTTAGGTAATGTCTCATGTAAAAAGTGCTGAACGACATTAATTTGTTAACAGTGACAGAAAACAGTTGAGCGACATTAATCTGTTAATAACGACATTAATTCGTTAATGACGACATCAATCTGTTAACGACGACAAATAATGTGTTAATCGACAACAGCTTTGCTGAGTATTAATGTACCCATTGGTTTGCAATATGGAAAGAATCCGGGAGAGATTCGTATACAGGGGAAAGGTCAGAATTTGTTAACCGAAAAGGGTGGCGCAACGGGAAGTTTTGATAGTTCCTTGAATCCCTTAGAGGTTAAATCAGGAAAAACCTTAACCATAGTTGGTGGCAACGTAATAATTGATGGGGGTATTTTACAGGCTCCGGGCGGTCGTGTAGAGATAGGTGGACTAGCAGGAGAGGGAACGGTAGGACTCAATGCTGATGGAAGTTTGAGTTTCCCTCAAGGTGTGGTACGTGCGGATGTATCGATTAGCAAACAAGCTGGGATTAACGTCATTGGATCTGGTGGTGGAAGCATTACTATCAATGCTGGAAATTTAAATATTTTAGGACAAAGCTTGCTGAGAGCGGGGATAGCAATAAATACGGGTTCGCTTGAAAGTTTGGCGGGAGATATCACGATCGATGCTACCGGAGGGATAACAATTTCCTCCAGTCGAATTGAGAATAACGTTAATTCTGGTGCTAGTGGAAGCGGTAATATCTATATTAATGCTGGTGGTAATTTCTTAGGTGAGAGCGCTCAAATTGATAGCAGCAACTTAGGCACTGGAAATGCGGGAAATGTCTTGATCATTGCTTCGGATAATATTAACATCCAAAAAAATAGCCAAGTTTTCAGCGATGCTTACGGAGCGAATTCTGGTGGAACGGCGGGATATGTTTACATAAGTGGCGAAAAATCGGTCAATATCAGCAATAGTATCATTACGGCTGAGAGTTATAGTGACTTAGCACCAACTAAAAATACTGGCGACCAAAACGATTTTAAACAAACAGGTAATATCTGGATTAACAGTGGCTCGATCGCGTTAGATAGCTTAACTCTGAGTACCAGTCTTTACGGTTCCGGTGTTGCAGGAAACGTATATCTTACCGCCACCGATAATATAAATATTGGCAAAGAGAGCACCATTAGCAGCGATGCTTTCAACGGAAATACCAGTTCTGAAGGAACGGCGGGAACAGTTTATATAAAGGCTGGTAATTCATTCAATCTGACAGCAAATAGCAGCATCACGGCTGACAGCGTTAGCAGCTCTAACAATTCTGTTGTTGGGGGACTAATCTATATTGAGGCTCCCACAGTCAACCTATTGGATGGAGCTAGATTAAGTACCAACACCTATGGTTCTGTAACAGCTGGAGACATTACAATTAATGCTAGCGATACTTTCACTATTGCCAATAGCACGATATCAAGCCAAGGGAATGGCACAGCGACGGGCAGTGCGGGTAACATTAGTATCGATGCCAGGTCGGTTTTTTTAAGCAATAACGCACAGGTGGATACCAGTAATTATGTCAGCGGAAATGCTGGTAATGTGGAAATTAACGCCGCCAATGATTTGTCTGTTAACAATAGCAAGATTTATAGCGATACCTTCAACGATAATACAAACTCTGGAGGGGGGTTTGCCGGATATATTAGCTTAACTGCTGGGAATTCCATCACTGTCGCTAATAACAGCAACATTACCGCTGAGAGTTACGGTAGTGGGGGAAATACAGGCAGTGAAGGGAGTATTAGTTCTGGAAACTCTGGCAACATCGACTTAACAGCTCAAACAATCGCGCTATCAGATAACACTACATTGAGTACCAACACCTATGGTTCTGCACCAGCTGGGAACATTACAATTAAAGCTAGCAATACTTTCACTATTGCCAATAGCAGCACGATATCAAGCCAAGGAAAGGATGGAGCAACGGGCAGTGCGGGTACGATAACTATCGACGGTAGCAACCAAGTTTCTATCAGCAATAGTTCAATAACGAACACCAGCAACAGCAATATCGGAGATGGCTACGGTAACATCACCATCAGAGCGTCACAAGGATCGTTATTGTTCGATCAGGCTACCATAGACTCTACTAACACTGGGTCAGGATATGCGGGAGATATTATATTGAATGCCCGCGATCGAGTTGAAATCAACCAAAGTAATATCAACAGCAATGGAAATTATGGAACCATCTCTATTGGCAAAAATCGTGACTTGAACGAGGAGAATTTCTCACCAAGGGTAGTGATCGTTAATAATTCTCAATTAACGACTAATAATAAGGCTTCTAAGGCTGCGGAAGATGAGGGAATTGATGCTGGAGCGATATCTATTGATGCGATCGATCGTATTTCCCTAGTCAAAGGTTCTTCGTTACAAACGCTCACCAACCGAAAAGGAAATGCTGGCAGCGTAACGATAACCTCAGAAAAAGGAGAAGTTTCTTTAGAACGTAGTGCGATCTTCAGCACGGTGGAGCCGGGAGGCAAAGGGAAAGGGGGCAACATTGAAATTACAGCCAAATCCGTTTCTGTGACTGGTGGCGCTCAACTAACTGCCAGCACTAGTGGCACAGGGAATGCCGGGAGTGTCAAGATTACTGCCAGCGATGTTGTTTCTTTTGCTGGGGTTGCAGATGGATTCCCCAGTGCAGCCTTCAGCAGTGTGGCGGCGGGAGGCCAAGGGAACGGGGGCAACATTGAAATTACAGCCAAATCCGTTTCTGTGACTGGTGGCGCTGGACTAACTGCCAGCACTAGTGGCACAGGGGATGCCGGGAGTGTCAAGATTACTGCCAGCGATGTTGTTTCTTTTGATGGGTTTGCAGGTGGATTCTCCAGTGCAGCCTTCAGCATGGTAGAGAGTGAAGGCAAAGGGAAAGGGGGTGGCATTGAAATTACAGCCAAATCCGTTTCTGTGACTGGTGGCGCTGCACTAACTGCCAGCACTCGTGACAAAGGGGAAGGGGATGCCGGGAGTGTCAAGATTACTGCCAGCGATGTTGTTTCTTTTGATGGGGGTGCAGCCTTCAGCACGGTGGAGCCGGGAGGCAAAGGGAAAGGGGGCAACATTGAAATTACAGCTAAATCCGTTTCTGTGACTGGTGGCGCTGCACTAACTGCCAGCACTCGTGGCACAGGGGATGGCAGTGCGGGTAACATTACTATCAACGGTAGCAAGCAAGTTTCTATCAGCAATAGTTCAATTACAAACAAGAGCGAAGGCGATAACACAAATGACTACGGTAACATCACCATCAGAGCGTCACAAGGATCGTTATTGTTAGATCAGGCTACCATAGACTCTACTAACACTGGGTCAGGATATGCGGGAGATATTATATTGAATGCCCGCGATCGAGTTGAAATCAACCAAAGTAATATCAACAGCAATGGAAATTATGGAACCATCTCTATTGGCAAAAATCGTGACTTGAACGAGGAGAATTTCTCACCAAGGGTAGTGATCGTTAATAATTCTAATTTAACGACTAATAATCAGGCTTCTCTGGCTGCGGAAAATGTTCAAAATCCTCCAAGTGATACATTTTCTGGAGATATATCTATTTATGCGAGCGATCGCCTTTCCCTAGTCAAAAGTAACATTACTGCCAATGCTACAAGAGGAGTAGAGGGTGGAAATATCGAACTAGATTCTAAATTTTTACAGTTGCGGCAGACTAGCCGCATTGCTACCAACGCTTCTGGCACTCAAGTCAACGGTGGCAACATCACCATCAAAACCGATATCCTCGCCGCTTCAGAAAATAGCGACATCAGCGCCAACTCGAAAAATGCCTTTGGCGGTAACGTTAAGATCAACGCTAAAGGTATCTTTGGCTTACAGCCACGCACCAGAGAAGAACTGCAAAGACTACTCCATACTAACGATACTAACGATTTAGATCCGAGAAATCTGCCCACTAACGACATCACCGCTACAGGAGCAACTAATTCTTCAAGCGGTAACATCACTATCTTCACCTCGGCAGGTGACCCCACTTCTGGCTTAGTGGATTTACCTGCATATCCTATTGATGCCACCTCGCTAGTTGCCTCTACCTGTCGCCCTCGCGGTGGGGAGCAAGGCAAATTCATCTTTACTGGCAGAGGCGGCTTGCCATCTAACCCCAATGAAATTATCAGAAATGAAGCAACTTGGATGGATTTGAGAGAGATAACTTTGGCAGAAGGCGGGAAAGCAGGGGAGCAGAGGACTAGGGGAACAGGGGAGAATCAGGAATTAACCTCTATTGTCGAAGCTCAAGGATGGATGAGAAATTCTCAAGGGCAAGTGGTTCTTGTTGCAGATACGGCAACGGCAACATCTCAAAAATCTACTTTTATACTTCAATATTGCCATGAGTAATAAACTATTTAGAAAAAAAGCGGCAGTGAATAAAAAATGGCTAACCCGCTTTTCTCTTGCAGTTTTAGCCGCCTTTTTCAGTGCCGGAGTTTCCCTTGCCTCTTCCGAAATTGGCAA